>JAJZZR010000539.1 GCA_021797465.1 Pseudomonadota bacterium
TGAGATTGGAGTTGCCCACCGTATTGACGTTGAGTCCGCTCAAATACTGCACGCTCGAGGAGGTCGCGGGCGTGGTTCCCGCCTTTGCGGCGGTGGCGGTGAAGGTCATGGTAAGGCTTGTAGTGCCAACCTTGGTTGCGCCGGTTGCGGTGACGGCGCCACTCTGGCCGGTGATGGTCAATCCGCCGGTGCCGCCCGTCGCGGTGAGGCCGGCGTTCGTGAATGCCGAGGTGGCATTGAGCGCGGCAGCAATCGCCTGGGAATCGGTGGTTACCGAGCCTGTGGAAGAGAGACTGACTGATCCCGTCGTGTATGTGGTCCCGTTCACTTTGATGCTGAAAGGGCCCGTTGTTGCGGTAGTAGGCGCAGTGAACGTACCCGTCGTGCTCGGGGCGGTCGCTCCGGAGTAGTACGATCCAATGATGTTCGAGTTGGTGACGCCAAGGCTCGCTAGCGTGCTCGAGCCGGCGGTCACGCTGTTGCCGGAGGCATTGGTGGCGCTGGCGACCGAGAAGCTGACGACACTGCCGGTGCCCGCGGCGGCGGTGCCGCTGATCTGGATTCCGGTGCCGTTGCTGTTGACCGTCGCGGCGAGTCCGCTCGCGGAGCTCAGCGCCTGGTTGATCGACGCGGCGATGCTCTGCAGGTCCGTGGACTTGTTGCCCGTGAGGGAGACCGCATTCGTCGTGTAGTTGGTGCCGTTGACCGTGACGTTCAGCGTCACGGAGCTGCCGGACACCGCCGTGTTGAGCCCCGTGGAGCCGGCGAGTGCGGTCGCGTTGTAGGCTCCCGGGGTGGCCGCGGTGGCGTACATCGTGCTGCCGGAGGCGGTTTGCACCGAGGCGCTGCCGGTTGTCAGAGACGAGCTGTTGTAATAATTGCCAATGGCGCTGGTGCTGGCGCTCGCGACCGAGCTGACGGTGATCGATTGGCCCACGTTGGCGCCGACCTGGAAAGTGGCGCCCTGGAAGCTGCCGTTGAGCAGGTTCACGCCGTTGAACGAGGCGGTCTGGGCCACCTGATTGATGTCGGCGGCGAGCTGCTGGAACTGCTGATTCAGGTCGGCGCGGTCCTGCGCGCTGTTCGTCGCATTGAGCGACTGGACGGCGAGGTTGCGCATGGTCTGCAAGTCATTGGTGATCTGCTGCAGAGAGCCCTGCGCGGTCTGCGTCAGTGATACGCCGTCGTTGGTGTTGTTGACGGCCGTATTCAGACCGTTGATCTGCGAGGTCATGCCCTGCGCGATGGCGTAGCCGGCCGCATTGTTGGCCGCGCTGTTGATCTGCAGGCCGGACGACAACTGCTGCAGGGCGGTCGTCAGCTGGTTGCCCGAGGTCGTCAGGCTGTTCTGCGCGATCAGCGCGTCGATGTTCGTGTTGAGGACGAGTGACATGGTCTGGTGCTCCTGAAAGCTCGGTCAGCCGTCGGACACCCGTCCGCCGCGCTGTGCGGCGCGGCCCTGGGCCGCTTGCCGTTCAGGCAGGGTTTCGGCGCCGCGGGCGGGATCTTGAGTGTCATGACCGGCCGATGACGAAAGTGTGAATCGGATCACGGTGCGGCGTGGATGGGCGCGAGGGCCTGGATGAGCGGTGCGAGGTGTTTCTCGAAGGACTTCCAGCGGCCGACCGAGCTGGCGTAGATCGGACGCCTCACCTGGGTGCGGCTCGCGGTGAGCACGATCCGGCGCTGCTCGTAAAAGCGGGCGCAGCGCTCGTGCCAGTTCAGGCCGAGATGCGCCAGGATGCGGCGGGTTTCTCCCTCCAGGTCGGCGACGACATCCTCGTAGTTGACCTCGAGCACGCGCCCGGCCGGCAGGACCGAGCGCCAGTGCTCCATCAGGCGGTGATAGCGGACGTACCGGCGGCCCAGGGTGCCCAGGTCGTAGGCGTATTCGTGCCCGGTGGCGAACAGCTGGGTGAAGCAGGACCAGCACACGTCGAGCGGCGCGCGGCTCATGTGGATGATCCGGGCCTGCGGGATCATGAGCGGAATCAGCCCGGCGACCTGGTGATTGTCCGGCATCTTGTCCACCAGGAAGGTCGCCTGGGGGTGGGCTTTCCAGGCGTCCTCGAGGTAGCGGTCGCCGAGCTCGCGCAGCCGGCTGAGCCAGGCGTCGCGCGCGCCGGCGGGCGGAACGTCGGGCAGCACGGGGGCGAGAAGCTCGCCCAGGAGGGTGAGCTCGCCTGCCCCGACGACCTCGGGGTGCGCGGCAAGAATCTGTTCCATGAGCGTCGTGCCCGAGCGCGGCATGCCGACGATGAAGATCGGAACCTTGTCCGTGGACACCGTGCCCGGCGGCGCCGATGCGGCCTCGCTGTACACGTCGGCGCCGAACCCGGTCCGCACGGCGTCCAGGTAGCGCTGCTCGCTGGGCTCATCGAAGGGGTGCTGTCCGTGTTGCAGGCGGTTGCCCTCCGCATAGGCGGCGAAGGCCTCATCGTATCGCGCCAGATCCTCGCAGACCTTGCCCATCGCGAAGTCGAGGTGGATCACCTCGCAGACGGGCCGGCTGCCGCGCCGGCGGTAGGCCTCCTCCAGCTGTCCGACCCAGGCGCATCCGCTCGTCGCCCGGTTCTGCTCGCTCTTGAACAGGAGGGCGCGGGCATGGCCGGGCTCGCGGGCGAGCACGGCGTCGAACGCACGTTCCGCGGCCGCCTCGTCGCCGTCGTGCATGTGGATGAGGGCGGAATTGACGAGCATGTCGGGGCAGCCGGGTTTCAGGGCAGACGAGCGGCGCAACGCCACCCGCGCTTCCTCGACGCGGCCGAGATTGAACAATGCCAGCGCGAGATTGTTCAGCGCGTCGGGGCGCTCGCCCGCGACCGCTAGCGAGGCTTCGAGTGGCTGCAGAGCCTCCGCGTAGCGCTCCTGCTCGACGCGCAGCGCGCCGAGATTGTTCAGCGCCACGGCATGCTGCGGATCGAGGGCGATCGCCCGGGTGAAACAGCGCTCGGCCGCATCGCGCGCGCCGTTGCGCCCATACAGCGTTCCGAGATTGGAGTGCGCATCGGCGCTGTTCGGATCATGATGGATCGCCACGGTCCAGAACTGCTCCGCGTCGGCGAACTGGCCGAGTGCGAAAGCCGCGGCCGCCCCCACGTCCCACAGCCGGGCATTGCTCGGCTCGCGACGCAACGCCTCGCTGGCGACATGCAGCGCCTTGCGGTGTTTTCCCTGGTCATTGAGCCGGGCCGCCCGCGTGGCCGAATCCTCGGGGCGGCGATCGGGCCGCGGAGCCCGGAAGCCCTTGCGCTGGACGGGAACCTTGCCGGCGGGGCGGACGGACGGTCGAGTCATGGGTCGGGTGTCCTGGCTGCAAGTCAATGACGTGGTGATGGGTCACGCGGCGATGCGCGGCTGTCTAGCTGACGTACTTGAACAGCGAGAGGCTTTCCATCGAGGCATAGGAGGCCTGGGCGGCCTGCAGGGCGAGTTCCTCGGTCGAGAGCTGGGTGGTCGCGGCCGCATAATTCGTGTCGGAGAGCTGGGCAATCGAGGTCTGGTAGTCGGTCTGCTGGGTCTGGGCGCCCGATTGTGCGGTGCTGACGGCATTGATGCGGGCGCCGACCGAGGCCTGGACCTGATTTAGGCTGTTCATCGCAGTGGTGAGCTGCTCGCTCAGGGTGTTGAGCTGGGTGGTCCGCTGCGCCGCATTGAGCGACGTCGAATTCAGGGCGCTGATCGCGCCGGAAAGGGTCGAGAACACGCTGGCCGTGCCGGCGGGGGCGACGGTGAACTGATCGCCGGTGGCCGGCACGCCGCTGAAGGACAGCTGTACGCCGTTGAACGCGATGGAGAAAGTCCCGCCCGAGCTGGCGGAGTAGCTGCCGGACGCCACGGTCGCGCCGCTGGCGCTGTTGGTGACCTGGTATTGCGTCGGGCTGGTGAACGAGATCGTGTAGGTCCCAGGTGTCCAGGCCGAGGCATTCGTAACCGCGGTCGAACCGACCGACGCGCTGCCGGTATTCGCGTTGGCCGCGCTCGTGGTGAACGTGCCGTTGCCGGCCGCAAGGTTCATGAACACCGCGCTGCCGGCGTCGCCGGTGGAAATGCTCTGGTCCGGCGAGATCTGCACCTGGCTCACCTCGTTGGCGCCGGCGTAGCTCACCGCGGTGCCGTTCTGGACAAAAGGCTGTGTGCCGCCGGCGACGCCGGCGAAGAGGTAGGTGCCCTGGCTGCCCGCGCTGTTCGCGGCGGCCACCAGCTGCTGCAGCTGCTGCTGCAGCTGCGTGGCGATGTCCTGTCGCTGCGACGCGTTCAGCGCACCGTTGTTCGCCTGCACCAACAGCCCGCTGGCGCTCTGCAGGATGTTCGTCGCGCCGGTGAGTGCCTGGGCTTCCAACTTCAGGTTGCTGCCGGCGAGATTGCCGTTGGCGACATACTGCGTGGAGGCGGACAGCTCGGTGTTGAGCTGGTTGACCTGGGTCATGCCCACCGGATTGTCCGCCGCGCTCTGCAGCGTGATGCCGGTCGAGAGCTGCGTCTGGGTCTTGGACAGCGCCTGCTCCAGGGCGGTCATCTGGTCGGCGGCGGTCGTCTGGAAGGATAGGGTGGAAATGGGCACGGCGGCTACCCCATGGCCTGGATGAGGGAATTGAACATTTGATTCGAGGCCGTGATGATCTGCGCCATGGCCTGGTAGGCCTGCTGGTAATTCAGCACGTTGGCGGCCTGCTGGTCGAGATTGACGCCGTCGGCGTTGCTGAGCGCCGTGGTCGCGTCCTGATTGACGGTCTTCTGGGCACTGGCGTTGTTCTGCGCCTGCTGGGTGAGCACGCCGATCTGGCCGACCAGATTGTTCGCCGCGCCGGCCACGGAGGTCGTGCCGCCGTTGAGCGTGGAGGCGGACAGCCCGCTGATCATGGCCAGAATGTTGCTGTTGTCGCCGGTATTGGCGCTGCTGTTCGGGCTGACGGTGAAGGTGTCGCCGGCCGCCGGGCTGCCGGTGAGTGTGAGCTGCTGCCCGTCGAAGCTGATGGGGCTGCCGCTGGCGTAGGCGCCGGATGCCACGGTCGTTCCGGAAGCGTTGGTGACCGTGTACTGGGTGGCACTGGTGAAGCTGACCGTGTACGTGCCGGCGACATAGGTGCTTGGATCGGTGACGCCGGCGGAACTGATCGTACCGGTACCCGTATTGGCGGTGCCCGCGCTGGCTTGGACGAGCGCGGCGGCGGCGATCTGCGACGGCGAGGTGAGCTGCATCGACAGCCCCGCGGTGGCCCCGGCGGTCGGCTGAATGAGGAAGCTGTCGTTGGCGGCCGGCGGGGTGCCGCCGATGACAATGGACAGGCCGGCGGCATGGAAGGGACTGGCGGCCGTGCCGTAGCCGGTCATGGCGACGGATTGGCCGGTGCTGGCGTTGGTGAGCTGCCATGCCCCGCCGCTGTACTGCAGCTGATAGTTGTCCGCGGTGAGTTGGCTGAGCGAGCTGCGGGTCACGCTCACCGTGGCGCCGCCCGAATTCCCGGAGTCCGGCAGGACCTGCACGCCGCCGACCGTGAACATGGCCTGTCCGGGCGTGCCGTTCAGGGTCATGCCGGACTGCTGCTGCTGATTGACGATGGTGGCCACGGCGACGCTGATCTGACCGAGCTGATTCTGGGTCGGATCGAGAATCTGGCTGCGGGCGCTGAGCAGGCCGCCGAGCTCGCCACCGGTCATCTGCTGGGTGAGGTTCGTTACGCCGTTGCTGGTCCTGAGTCCGACATCGAGCTGGGTCGGATCATATGCGCCGGGAATCGTCGTGAGCTGCGCGGCGTTGGCGCCCGAGACCAGCGCCTGGCCGCTGCCGATGAAGACGTCGACCGTGCCGTTGCTCTGAGTGACTGTCTGCACCGAGACGTACTTGCTCAGCTGGTTGACCAGATTGTCCAGCTGATCGAGCATCTGATTCGGCGCCTGGCCGCTGGTGGAGGCCGCGCCGATCTGCTGATTCAGGCTGGCGATGTTCCCCGCCAGGGAGTTGATCTGCGCGACGTCGGTGCTCACCTGGGCTTCGAGCTGTGCGCCGTACTGGCCGATTTGCGAGCCGTAGGACTGCAGTTGCTGGGCGAGCGCCTGGCCCTGGCTGAGCAGCCCCTGGCGGGCGGCGGTGGAGGTCGGCGATGTGGACACCGATTGCAGCGCGTTGACGAAGCTCTGCAGGCTGGCGGACAGGCCGGTGGACGAGGCGCTCAGCATGTTGTCGATCTGCTGAGCCTGGGTGGCGAGCGTGTTGTAGCTCGAGTAGCTCGACTGCGACGTATTGGCCTGCTGCGCCAGTTGCTGATTGAAGGCACGCGTGACGCTCGCGACGTCGACGCCGCCGCCGATGTAGCCCGCGCCGGTGAACTGCCCCGGGGCCTCGGCCAGGTTCGCCGTCTCGGCGCTGTAGCCGGGTGTCTCGACGTTGGCGATATTGTTGCTGGTGACGTTGAGGGCCTGCCGGAACGCGAGCAGGCCGGAAACGCTGGTTGCCAGTAGATCTGCCATGGTTTACGGCCTTCAGAGCGTACTGCTACCCGTCGCTATCGGCGTGGCGGCGGCGAGCTTGAGCGGCTCGGTGCCGAGCACGCGGCTCACGGTGTCGGCCACCGCGGTCAGCTTACGGGCGTAATTCGGGTCCGTGGCGTAGCCGCCACGCTGCAGCGCCGCGGCGAATGCGCCCACGTCGTTGCCGGTGCCGAGGGCGGCGCTGTAGCGCGGATTGCGGGCAAGCAGCGCGGCATAATCGTGGAAGCACTGGCCGCAGCTGCCGTAAGCGCGGAATTGCGCCTCGGTGGCCGTGGGCGTGCCGTCGACGTATTCCCGCGTGGGGCTGCCCACGCTGGCGCCGCTCCAACCGGCGCCCGCCTTGATACCGAACAGATTGTTGCTGCTCTGGCCGCGGGCGGACTGCGGAATGTCGCGTCCCCAATTGGTCTCGAGCGCCGCCTGGGCGACCAATGCGACGGGCGTGACGCCCAGTTGGTGCGCGGCGCGCTGGGCATCAGGCCAGATCGAGCGCGCGAAGGCGCCCTGCTGTTGGGCCGTGGCGGAGGGTGTGCCGGCGATTGCGCCGCCGGACTCCGGCGGCGCCGCGGCGCGCGCCGCGGCCGATACCGGGCCGCCGACCGCCGGCGCGGGGCTCGCGCGGGTTGCGGAGCCCTCGCTCGCCCACTGCGTGCGCAGCTGCTGCACCAGCATCTCGGCCAGACCGAAAGAGTGCTCCTTGCTCAGCTGGATCGACAGCTGCTCGTCGTACATGTCCTGGTACATGCGTGACTGGCTCGAGCCGAACAGCGGATCCTTGAAGTTCGCATCCTGCATGCTCTTGAGCACCATGTTGATGAACAGACTCTCGAACTGCTGCGCGGCGGCGCGCAGCGCCTTGGGGTTGTGCGCGGCGACCTCGCGCCGCAGACCCGCCAGCGAGCTGGCGGTCGCGAACAGATTCGGATCGACGACCGGGTTGGGCAGCGGCAGCGTCATATCACGATGAGCTGGGCGCGCAGCGCGCCGGCCTCCTTCAGGGCCTCGAGTATCGCGACCAGATCGTCGGGCGTGGCGCCCACGGCGTTCACCGCCCGCACGATCGCATCCAGGTTCACGCCGGCCGGGAACAGGAACATGTGCGCCTTCTGCTGCCGGACCCGCACCGTGCTGTGCGGGATGATCTGCGTCGTGCCGGTCGTGCTGAACGGGTTGGGCTGACTGACGGTGTAATGCTCGGCGATCGTCACCGACAGCGAGCCGGTCGAGACAGCCGCCGGCATGACCCGCACCCCGGAGCTGATCACCACGGTTCCGGTGCGGGAATTGATGATCACCCGCGCCGGCGGTGTGCCCGGCTTGATCCTGAGATTCTGCAAGGCGGCCACGTAGGCGATGCGCTGGGTCGGGCTCTTGGGCGCGCGCACCCGCACGGAGACCGCATCGAGAGCCTCGGCGGTGCCGGCGCCGAAGGTTCGGTTGATCGCCTGAGTGAGCCGCGTCGCGTTCGTGAAGCTCGGGGTGTCGAGGTCGAGCGTCACGTACGGCAGACTGTCGAAGTCGGTGGGCACCGAGCGCTCGACGGTCGCGCCGTTCGGGATCGAGCCGCTGCTGGGAATGTTCACCGTGACGCTCGAGCCGTCGGCGCCGCGGGCGGAGAAGCCGTTGACCAGGACGCTGCCCTGGGCCATGGCGTAGATCTGCCCGTCGGCGCCGCGCAGCGGCGTCATGATGAGGCTGCCGCCGCGCAGGCTGGTCGCATTGCCGATCGAGGACACGGTGACATTGATCGTCTGTCCCGGCTTGGCGAACGGCGGCAGCGTGGCGTGCACGGTTACCGCGGCGACGTTCTTCAGCTGAGGATTGGCGTTGGTCGGCACCTGAATGCCGAACCTCGCCAGCATGTTCTCGATGCTGAGCACGGTGAACGGCGTCTGCGTGGTCTGGTCGCCGGTCCCGTCCAGGCCCACCACCAGGCCGTAGCCGACCAGATGATTGCCGCGCACGCCGGCCACTGTGGCCAGGTTGCGCACGGTCTCGGCCCGGGCCGTGCCGCACAAGGCCGTCAGTAGCAGAGCGCTCCACAGCAGGCAGGCTCGCGCCAGTCGCGGGAAGCCCGCCCGAACCTTGTGATTCAATGTGCTCACGAGTGCTCCGGCTCAGAATGGCAGCCACGGGAGGTTGAAGAAGCGGGACAACAGGCCCGGACTGTTGGCGTCGTTCAGAGCGCCGGTCTGTCCGTAGGCGATGCGCGCATCGGCGACCTGTTGCGAGGAAATGGTGTTCGCCGGCGAGATGTCGATCGGACGAATGACCCCTTCGAGACGGACGTACTCGTCGGCCTGGTTGATCCGCATCAGCGTGTGTCCCTGGACGACGAGATTTCCATTCGGCAGCCGCCTGATGACCGTCACCTGAATGGCGCCGACCAGGCTGTCGCTCTGTTTGCTGTCACCAGCCCCGCTGAAGCTGTTGCCATTGTTGATACTGGCGCTGAACGGCGAGGAGCCGTTTATCGTCGTCGGCAGGCCGAACAGCGTCGGCGCGGAGAGGGAATCCTTGGTCGCCTTGGAGGTGGCCGTCTGCGAGGTGTTCTGCGCGGCGGTCGCCTCATTGAGCAATACGGTCACCGTGTCGCCGACGTTGTGCGCGGTCGGATTGGCGAACAAACCCTGGTCGTAGCCGGCATGGAAGATGGCGCCGTTCGGCGCCGGCGGGGACAGATTCGGCATCGGAAACGCCGGACCGCGCCGCGCCGCGGGGCCGCCGGCGCAGGCGCCAAGCAGCGCGGCGGCGATCGCCACCGGCAGGATGCGCGCAGTGCTGAGGATTCGGGTGGTCACGCTGTGCCTCACATGTTTTGTGTGGCGTACTGGAGCATCGACGACACGGTCGCGATGGCCTTGGAGTTCATCTCGTAGGCGCGCTGGGTCTGGATCATGTTGACCAGAGATTGCACGACATTGACGTTCGACGCCTCTAGCTCGCCCTGGCCGACGGTGCCGAGACCGTTGGACCCGGGCGAACCCGTCTGCGGCGAGCCGCTCGCGGCCGACTCGAGCAGCAGGTTGTTGCCTTCCGGCTGCAGGCCGGTGGGGTTGATGAAATTCGCCAGCTGCACCTGGCCGATCTGAGTCGGCGCGGTTTGGCCCGGCAGCACGACGCTCACGGTGCCATCGGTGCCGATGCTGATGCTCTGCGCGCCCTGCGGGATGGTGATGCCGGGCTGCACGGTGTAGCCGTCGGCGGTCACGAGCTGTCCCTGCGCATTGACCTGAAAACTGCCGTCGCGGGTGTAGGCGAGCGTGCCGTCCGGCATCAGAATCTGAAAGAATCCCTGGCCCTGAATGGCCAGATCGAGCGGGTTGCCGGTCTCCTGGATGCTCCCCTGACTGTAGTTCTTTTCGGTGGCCACCAGACGGACGCCGGTGCCGATCGACAGGCCCGACGGCGACTGCGTGGTCTGGGTGGTATCGGCGCCCACTTGACCGAGATTCTGATACAGGAGGTCCTCGAAGACCGCCCGGTCGGCCTTGTAGCCGGTGGTGTTCACGTTCGCCAGATTGTTGGCGATGATCGCCATCTCGGTGTTTTGGGCGTCCAGGCCGGTTTTGGCGGCCCATAATGCTGCATCCATAGGAATACCCTCGTATTACGACATCATTAACCGGGCTGAAGCAGCTGCGACGAGGCGGCGGCGTTCGTGTCGGTGTTTTTCATGACCTTGACCTGCAACTGGAAGTCGCGGGCCAGGTCGATCATGTTCACCATCGCGCCCGCGATGTTCACGTTGCTCGACTCCAGCACGCCGGAGGCGAGCCGCACGGACGCGTCGGCGGGCGCCTTGACTCCCTTGGCCAGCGTGAACAGGTTGTCTGACGCGGGAGTCAGACTGTCGGGCGGCGGATTGACCAGCTTGATGCGTCCGACCGTGATCAAAGTGTCGGGACCCTGCCCGTCCGGGACCGCCGAAACGGTTCCGTCCGAGCCGATGCGCACGGAGGTGCTCGGTGGGACGCTGATCGGTCCGTTCGTACCCAGGACGAGCTGGCCGGCGCTGGTCACCAGCATGCCGTCGGCCTGAACGTGCAGGTTGCCGTTGCGCGTATAGGCTTCCTTGCCATTGGGACCCTGCACGGCGATGAAGCCCTGGCCCTGGATCGCGACGTCCAGGGGCCGGCCGGTGGTGATCATGGCGCCGGGCGACTCGTCCCAGCCGGTCGTGGACTCCGTGGCGTAGACCCGCGCGGCGTAGCCGCTTCCCTGCGTCGCCTGGCTCTGGAACGCCGCCATCTCCGCCTTGAAGCCGACGGTGTCGACATTGGCGAGATTGAAGTTGTTCACCGCCTGTGCGTCAAGGAGCTCCTTGGCGCCGCTCATGGCGACATACAGGGAATTGTCCACGGTTACGCCCTCAGGACCGCCTGGATCGCCTGACTCTGGGTGCTGATCATCTGGGCGTCGGCCTGGAAGTTCTGCTGCGCGTTGATCATGTTCACGAGCTGGGTGGTCAGGTCCACGTTGGACTGCTCCAAAGCGCCGGACTGTATGTTGCCGAAGCCGGAACCCCCGGCGATCCCGTTCACCGGCGAGCCTGACGCATAGGTCTGCTGCCACTGCGTATTCCCGGTCTGCTGCAGGCCCTGGGGGTTGGCGAAATTCGCCAGCGCGATCTGACCGAGGGTCTTGGTCTGGCCGTTGGTGAAAGCGGCCTGGACGATGCCGGTGGAGCTGATGTTGATTCCGGTCAGATTGCCGGTGGTGTAGCCGTTCTGGGACTCCGAGTCGACGCCGAACGCGCTGCCGTACTGTGTGGAGCTGCCGAGATTGAAGGTGATGTTCATGGCGGCGGCGCCGGTGGACGGCGTGTAGGAGCCGAAGCTCACCTGGCCGTTCGCCGGTGAAGTCAACGCTCCCGAGCTGGAATATGTCAGCGTCTGCGGCGTGCCGACCGCGGAGCCGTCGATGTACAGCTGCGCGTTCCAGGAGTTCGCGGCCGCGCCCTTGATGAAATAGAGCTGGGCGGTGTGCGCCGCGCCGAGCGAGTCGTACACAGTCAGAGAGGTCGTGTCGTTGTAGCTGTTCGAGGCGGTCGGAGAGAACGCCTGGGTCGGCGCGGTCGCGTTCGACGGCAGATTGAGGGTCAGGCTCGCGGTGGAAGTGGCCTGAGGCGCGACTTCGGCGGTGCTCAGCTGCAGGTTGGACAGGCCGCCGGTGTTGAAGCCGCCGTTGCTCAGCGGCTGATAGCCTTGGACGCGTTCGCCGCTCGCCGTGACGAGATAACCGTTCTGGTCAACCTGGAAGGCGCCGTTGCGGGTGTAGCTCAGCGATCCGTTGTTGCTGACGATGAAGAATCCGTTGCCGCTCAGCGCGAGATCGAGGTTGTCGGACGTCGTATTGATGTTTCCCTGGGAGAACTGCTGGGCGATCTCGGCGGTCTGCACGCCGTTGCCGACCTGGGTTTGCGACAGGCCTTGCTGGGTCTGGGCGAACAGGCTGGAGAATTCCGCGGTCGAGCCCTTGAATCCCGTGGTATCGACGTTCGCGAGATTGTTCGCAATGGTGTTCAGGTCGGTATTGGCGGCGTTGATGCCGGAAAGGGCGAGATCGAGAGACATGTGGGGTACTCCTTAAAACACCTGGCTGACGGAACTGAGCGGAACGGCGCCGCCGTTGGTATTCAACGTGAGACTGTTGCTGGTCGGGTCGAGGGTGACGCTGTTGACGGTGTACGCGAGCTGCGGCGTCAGCGAACTCTGGGTGCCGTTGGTGTCGGCGGTGACGGAGAATTGATATGTCCCGGCCGGCGCGGTGCCGCCGGATGCGGTGGTGCCGCTCCAGGTGAACGGCGTCAGGCCGGCCTGCGGCGCCACCGTGAAGCTGTCGACCGGAGCTCCGTTGGCGTCGGTGACCTGCACGGTGAGGGCGGTTGCGCCGGCGGGCGGGATGACCGCGCCGGTGATCGAGCCGCCCGTGGCGAGCGCGGCGGACGTGCCGGATGCGAGCACGGTCTGGCCGATGAGATTGGTGCCGCCGAGCAGCTGGTTCGAGGACATGGAGTTCGCGAGGTTCGTCATCGAGGTCGACATGCCGTTCATGTCGCTCACTTCGCTCAGCGCGGAGATTTCGTTGATGAACTGGCTCGGATTGGTCGGTTGAGTCGGGTTCTCATTCTGCATCTGTGTGACGAGCAGCTGCAGGAAGGCGCTCTGGCTGAGCTGCAGCGGATTGCCGCTGTTCGAGCCGGAGGCGCTGGCGATGCCGGTGCCGCCGCCGGTTCCGACGGCGGCCGCGTTGGCGGTCTGGGCGGCGTAGGCGCTTATGGAGTTGAGTGACATGGGGTATATCCGGTTTGCGAGGGTGTTCGGCCTCAGGCGAGCTTGAGGGTGTCGATCATCAGGGTCTTGGAGGTGTTGAGAATCTGTGCGTCGTTCTGATACGAGCGCGAGGCGGAGATCATGTCGGCCATTTGCGTGACGATGTTCACGTTCGAGGAGAACACGTAGCCTTGGGCGTTCGCCATCGGGTTGCCCGGTTCATAGCGGGCGGTTCCGGGCGCGGTGTCCTCGACGATGCCCCGTACGGAGACGGACGCGTCGGCAGCCTGCATGGCGGGGGAACTCTGGCCGGAAACTGCGGCCTGTATGGCCTGAAAGACCGGATAGCGCGCCTTGTAGGCGGTGGCGGCGCTGTTGCTGACGCTGTCCGCGTTGGCGAGATTGCTCGCGACGGTGTCCAGGCGAACCGACTCGGCGGACATGCCCGAACCGGAGATATTGAAGATGTTGAAGAATCCCATGGTGGCCTGCTGTGACGTGGTGCGGGCGGAGGTTATTGTCCGGTTATCGCGGTCATCAGCTGCTTGAAGCGCATCTGCAGAAAGGTGAGGGCGGCCTGGTAGCGCACGGTGTTCTGCGCGAATGCGGCCTCCTCCATCTGCGAGCTGACGGTGTTGCCGTCAAGAGACGGCGCCAGGGGAACGCGATACTGGAGAAACTGGGCGGTGGAGATCTGGCCGGTACCGCCGGTGGCGGTGACGTCGCGCGGGCTCGTGGTGAGCAGAGGAAGCGTGCCGCCGCCGCCGGCCGACTGCGTTGCGCTTGGGGGGTCGAGCGCGGCGAGCGCGGCGCGGAAGTTGATGTCACGCGCCTCGTAGCCCGGCGTGTCGGCGTTGGCCATGTTGGCGGCGAGCACCTGGGCGCGCTGCGCGAATACCCGCAGGGCATCGGGCTGCACACCGAGATACGCGTCGAGGTTGAGGGGCATGTCGAAAATCCGACGGTCGTTGAACCTGCCGGGTATGCAGCAAGAGGCGTGCCAACGCGGGATCAGGGGGCTTTGGCGGCGGTCGGCGCCGTAGCGGCGGTCGCGGGTATGACGGGCGTCACACGGATGCGGCAACGCGTTGCCGGTACGGCGGCAGCGGGTTGTGGCGTGCAGGGGCGGACGCGGCTGGCGGTGGACGCGGTGGTGAGTGGAGGTTGAGGGAGTGACGGCCTGTGCTTGGCCCACGGCTTGCATCCTTCCGGGCCATGAACACAAAAGCGTCAGTAAACCGTCATTCCCGCATCGTCGCCACGGTGCTTGCGGTCGCCTGCCTGGCGGGCGCCGGTGGTGCGGCAGCCGCCATCGAGCCGCTCGCGACCATCCGGCAGGCCGCCGAGCGCTTCGTCGAGGCGCAAATGCCCCCGGGGCAGGCCGGCATCGTGGTCACGGCCGAGCGGCTCGACCGGCGACTGCGGCTGGCGCGCTGCTCGGGACCCTTGTCCGCCTCCTTGCTCTCCGGTGCGCAGCTGCAGGCGAACGATTCGGTCGCGGTGCGGTGCCGCAACGGGGCGCGTTGGACGATCTACGTGCCGGTGAGAATTCAATCGCGTATCCGGATTTGGGCATTGCGTAAGCCCGAGCCGCAAGGCGCACGGCTGCGCGCCTCGGATCTCGCGCCCGTGACGCGCCTGGTGTCGGGTATGCTGGCCGGATACGTGACGAATCTGGCGGTCCTTGCGCACTGCACGTTGCGCGAGCCGCTGCCGGCCGGAGCGCTGCTGCAGGACAACGATCTGCTGGCGGATTTCATGGTGCGTCACGGCGAAGCGGTGACGTTGATCGCCTCGATCGACGGCATTCGGGTTAGAACCAATGGAGTTGCACTGCAGGATGGGCGCTACGGAGCGCTGATTCGTGTGCAGAACCGAACCTCGCGGAAAGTCGTCGAGGGCACGGTGGGCAACGGGCGAGTCGTGTACGTGACCCCCTAAAGTTTGGGCGGCGCGGGCCGATAGCCCGTCAAAGGTGCTCCAGGAGCGCGGTGATGTCGAGTAATATCAATGGCTTGAACGGGCCTTCGCTGCCCGTTGGCGCCGGTGGCGGGGCGGGCCGCACGTCCAGTACGGCCGGTGAGAGCGCGGCCGCGGCCACATCCTCCGCAGGCTCGACCCCGTCGGAGGTACAAATCACGGATTCGGCAACTTTGCTCTCGACCGTCGTCCAGCACCTGCAGAGTCTTCCGACCGTCAATGCGGCGCGGGTGGCGCAATTGCGCACGGCCATCGCGAACGGCAGCTACACGGTGCAGCCCGGAGTCATCGCGGCGCACCTGATGCAGCTCGAACAAACGCTTGCCCAAATCTCCGGAGGCTGACCGATGGACCCTGGTGTTTGCCGCGAGCATTTGACCGAACTGTTTCGCGACGAATCGGCGTTGCTCGTGGAGCTCGAGCAACTCCTGAGCTTCGAGGCGCGCATCCTCGAGCACTCCGACATCCAGAAGATCGAACAGACGACCCGCGACCGCCAGGAGCGCATGGGCGCGCTGGCCCGCCTGGAGGCCCAGCGCCGCTCGCTGTGCGACATGCATGGCTTCGCCGCCGACCGGGCCGGTCTCACCGCGCTGATGGCCTGGTGCGACCCGGGCGGCACGCTCACCGAGCAACTGCGTGCGTGCGCGGATCGGGCGGTTCGCTGCCGCGCGCTGAACGATCACAACGGCGTGCTCGTCACGGCGAGGCTGAGGCGCATCGAGAGCATGCTCGGCGCGCTCACGGCCCGGCCGACCCGCTCGGACACCTATGGCCCGCGCGGCGGCGTGTCCGCGGGCATTCGGCCCGGCAGAGCGCTCGGCGCGGCCTGAGCGTCGCGCCGGGGCGGATAGGTCGCGCGCCTTGCGAACGGCGCTTTCAGCGCGCCCTGACAAACGTGGTGAAATCGATCCGTTCCAGATCGCTCGTCAGCAGGGCGAGCCCGACCAGGTCGGCGACGAACAGCGCGGACAGAAAGCCCAATCCGTAGAAGAACGGCCCCGCACGCAATGACAGGTAGGTCAAGACGACATTTCCGATCAGAAACACACCGCCGAGCAGGACGCCGCGTCCCCGCAAATCGAGGTACTGATAGACATTCAGCATGCTCATCATGAGCAACTGAAGACTGACCCCGATCACGTCGAACTGGAAGATGCGCGCGTAACTCTGGGGATAACCGAGCAGATGCAGCAGTTGATGAGCAAAGGCGAATGACAGCAGCACGGTGACACCCTGGATCTTGGCGATATCCCACAGTCCGGCCCGCGTCGCGCTGATCATGCTCAACTTGGCGGCGTTCAGCTCGGCATAACTGCCGCCGTCGACGATGGCTCGATTGTAGGCGTCGTAGGCGTCGACGAAATCCGTCTCCAGGCGAAACAGGAATACCGCCAGGCCGGGAACGATCAGCAGGTAGCTGAGGAAGATCGGCACGTCGTAGAGAGGGGAGTCGCGCAGCGGCCCGATCACCGCCGCGCTGGTTGCCGGATCGAGCCAGAAGAGAAACTTGTCGGCCCATACGGCGAGATTGAAGAACAGGCCGGAAACGGACAGCGACCAGAAGAATTTTCCGCTGCCCTGATACTTGCGCGGCCAGTGCAGGTAACCGGGGAATTCGCGAATGACCAGAATGCCGAGGGCGACCAGCAGCAGTCCCTGGCCGCAGGCAAAAGCGACCAGGTAGCCGTCCAGACCCCAGCGCGCCCCCAGCGCCAAGCCGAGCATCACCACGGTCAGATAGGCCAGCAGATACGCGGCGACCAGTCCCTTGTAGTCCTTGAGGCTGGTGGCCATGATGGTCAGGATCCAGACGCCGCATAGCTCGGTGAACGCGATGGCGAGCAGGACCTGATACAGCCACGGCGTGCCGCGGAACCACACGCTCAGGGCGAGCGCCGCAAACGCCGCGCCGATCGCGCAGGCTCCGGCGAGCATGCTCAACAGGACGGGGATGACGGCGCGTGCCTGCCGCGCGAACAGCATGTCGGCGATGTGCCGGGTGAACAGCAACTGCAATGGGCCGGTGAGTATCAGGGAAACGGCGATCAGGTACGTGACCGACACCTGAAACTGGATGACCGGCACGGACGCGAAGCGGGCACCGAGCGCGAAGAACCCGAGGAGCAGGATGCCGAATATGGACAGCAGCCAGGGACCGGACGAAACGATTCCGGCATAGGTATAGGCCTCGAGGAGGGCCCAATAGCTTTTCCGCCGCAGTATGCGGCGCAGTTCGAAGCCGATGCCCGCCATGGTCAGCCCCCGAGCGCCTCCCGGTAGAGGCATCGATAGTGTGCCAACATCTGCGTGTCGCGGTAGATCGTCTCCACTCTTGCGATGGCGTTGCCGCTGCAGCTCGACCACAGCGACTCGTCCTCGAGCAGCGTCTCGACGGCCCCGGCCAGGGCATGGGGGTCGGCGATCGGCACGATACGGCCGGCGGCCCGGATCTCGGTCCCATCGGCGGCGCCGTAGAGCAATTCGCGACAGCAGCCGACGTCCGTCGTCACCACCGGGACGCCGGCGGCGAAACTCTCCAATACCGACAGCGGCAGAGCTTCGCTGATGGAGCTCAAGACGGTGAGACGAACCTGGGCCAACACCTCCGCGACCGCTTGAAAGCCGAGGAACTGCACGCGCTCCGCCAGACCCAGGTGTTCGACCAGCACGCGGCATTCCTCGTGGTACTGCTCGTCCTCCTCCGTCGGGCCGACGACCCAGAAGGTCGGCGAGGGACCGTCCGCGCGCAGATGCGCGGCGGCGCGAATGAAGGTCTTGATGTCCTTGATGGGCACCACGCGGCCGACGAGCGCGACGATGTTGCGGCGTTCGGCGAATGAGCGGCGGCAGGGCACGAATCGCTCGATCGCGACCCCGTTGGGAATGGTCGTCAGCTTGCCCGGGTCGGCGCCGTCGCCGATCTGCGCAGCGGCCATCCCCGCGTAGAGATTGACCACCCGCCAGGCCCGCCGATAGCTCAAACGTCCGAGCAGCTCGAAGAAATCGATCCAGAGGCGACGCAGGTGATGAACCCGTCCCGGCCGCTGCAGGAATTCCTCGTCCTCATGGATCCAACTCGCCCGCATCATGTCCAGGCGTCGTTCCTTGGTGTAGATGCCATGCTCGGAGATGATCAATGGACGGTCGAAACGATGGCTCAGCACGGCGGCCAGATAGCCGGCATAGCCGGTGGAGGGACTGTGCAGCACCAGAGCCCGCGGGGCGCGCTCCACGGCGGCCTGCAGTATCCACAGGGGCGCGTGCATGCCGCGGACGGTCCAGAAATAGTCGACGAACGGCGGCTGGTCCGGGATTCGTGCGTAGCATTCGAGCAGATAGTCCCATACCGCGCGGTCATGCAGGAACGCGCCGTGCGTGATTCCGAAGTTGCCGCCGCAGTGGCTCAAGTCGAGCGGCGCGTCGGCGCCGGCAATGCAATTCTTCATCTGCGCATGCGCCGCGCGCACGGCATCGAGGTCCGCAGCGCCGGCGGCGCGTCTGCCGCCGCTGATCTGCGCGAGGTCGTCAAACAGGAAATATTCGGCGTAGTAGTCGACATTGGCGGGCAAGGCGTACGCGGTGCCGCCATAGTCCTTGCGCGCGCTGCCGAGGAAAATGACACCGAAGCGCAGCTCCGGGAAACCCTGAATCAGGTGGTCGACCCAGGCCGAGACCCCGCCGCGGACGTAGGGAAAGGTGCCTTCGAGAAGCAACAGCACATCGACGGATTGCGCGCCTTTGCGGTTCATGGGAAGGAGCGCACCCAGAAGCGGTGGGACGGGCCGTATCGCGATGACAAGAGCAGTTCGGGATGATCGGCGTAGAGCCGGCGCAGCGCGGGGATGTCATGTTCGGCGTAATAAGCCGCCGCCAGATAAGGCGCGACGATCGCTGCCCCGACGCCCCGTCGCCGGGCGTCGAGCAGCGCGGCGAGAGCCTGCGCGCTGTCGCCGGCTTCCAGAAGGCGCAGACCGGCAAGCAACGGCAGCGTCCCGTTCTGCTCATCGTCCTGGTCCGCGCCGGGCGCGGGAGCGCCCGCGTTTCCCTGCGCCCGTGCGCGCGGGTCCGCCAGCTCTCTCGAGATGGCGTGATCGATGCTCCACTGCAGCCAGGCGTGGTAGCCGCGTAGGCGCTGCAGCAGGGGCGTGCCCCGGGCCGCATCGATCTGGCGCCGCAGGGAGATGAGCAGTTCCGTGTTCTCGTGCTCACGCTGATCGAGAGCGGCGTAGGCCAACAGCCGCACCTCTTCAGCCTCGTCCTTCAGCGCCGCGCGCAGCAGACGATATTGGTCGAAGAATCGCGAACTGACGATCTGGGAGAGGGCGGCCACCCGCTGCCCAGGATCGCGTGCGCCGGCCAGACGGCCGGCGATGCCGCCGGGCGCGGCCGCGGAAGGCTGCAGGCGGAAATCCCGCACCGCGGGCGGCAATTGGACCGGCTCCACCTCGGCGCGATCGATCTTACGGTGCACGCGGCGCACAGTCGCGGCGTAGGCGATGATCAGAATTGCGCCGATGAACGGCATCACCAGCGCAATCACCAGATACAGCACGGTGGCGAACACTCGGCTCTCGCCAGCCACGAACGGCGTCAGGCGAAAAGCCGACAGGATGCCGAGGGCCGAGCAGAGAAGATAGGCGATGACGAGCGCCGTGAGCGTCATCAGGTTCCACCGGGCGCAAGAACTGCGCGCAGCTGCAGGGCGACATCCCGTGCATCGACCGTGCACAGGCGGTAGGCGAGGAAGGCCTTGGCCCACGACTCGGCATAGTATCTGCACTGCTCGGTCTCGATGCGGCGCAGATATCCCTCTGCGGCGCTCGCGCCCGCAAACGGCAGCAGGGCGATCATGCGCAGCCGACCGGGCTCTCGATGCACCCAGAGCATATCCATGCCGCGGCGCAGATTTTGAATTCGGGCGACGATATGCTCCGCGTCGTCCCCGGGGCGGAATTCGTAGCGGATGAGCATGCCCGCTGCCGGCACGAGCCGCGCCAAGCGTGCCAGCTGCAACAACACCGTGGCAAACTCCACGGGACAGTCCGGCCACTGCGCGAGTATCGGGCGCCCGCGCGCCAGGGCGTCGCGATAGCCGCACAGGTACTGGAACAGGACCTCGACGACCTGCAGGTGTTCCCGGTTGATCGCGAAGAACGACATGTCCTCGATGCAGAGGAATTGTCGTTCGGCGCCGCTTGCCGCGTGCACGTGAACGGCGAGGTAGTGCTCGACGCGGCTCAGATCGAGGTCGGCCAGGCACCGGCTCTCGCCCGACGCCACGGCGGCGCGCAATACCGGATCGTCGGGCCGCCAAATCGAGTTCTGGCCCAGGGCCGCCAACAGTTCCGGATGCGCCGCGTCCCGCCGGAGCCGGTACCAGGAGGCGCGTTGCACGCCCGCCAGTTGATTCAGGAAGTAGAGGATACGGGACAGAACCTCCTGACCGAATTCGCCTTGGGCGGCGTCGAGCGCGCGGTGCAGTTCCTGCAGCGCGCTGCGCGCCGAAATCGGCTGGTACAGCAGGCTCTGCTCCAGACGATCGAGGCAGATGCGGGTGATGTACAGATCGTCGGCGAGCTGCCGAAGCCGGGTGGCCGTGATCTGTTCCTGCAGGCCGCGGCTGGCTTCGCGCCGCGACCAATAAGAGGCAAACTCGGCGCCGATCAGCGCCACCAGCAGCACGCCGGCGGAAACCGTCAGAGCCTGAGACACGGGGTAGGGGTGCCAGAGAAAGGTGCTCGCCAGCACCAGGCTCGAGAGTAGGGCGGGCAGAAACTCGTAGCGCAGCGCGATCAGCAACGGGATGACGAGCAGCCAGGGGAACGGCTGCCGCAGCAACAGAGGATCGCCGGGATCGAGCCGCCACGTCACGAGCACGGCGAGGGCCGGAAGGAGGACGGCCTCCAGCCAGCCGTGTCCGCGACGGGCAATGGCGCTGAGGATTCGCATCGACTCAGTGCAGAGCGCGGGCGAGCAACCGGTGGATCAGGCGTTGCGCGACGGCGGCCGTGCCGGATCGTCCGAGGCTGCCGCCGTGGGCGCTTCCAACCCCGCTCCAGATCACTGTGCCGCTGCGCACATCCACGACCCACAGGGTCAGGGACACCTCCGGCTCGGCATTGATTCCGGCGCGATAACTCCATTGGTCCACGCTGCCTCCCAGGGCATAGCCGGCGCCGTCGGCGCGCGCGGCGGTCAGGGCGCGGTTGTAGTCCCGCCGCCAGTCGCCGCCGAGCAGGGCCTGTGGCCGGCTGCTGATGGGCAGAGTCCCGAGCACCCGTTGACCGTCGCTCTGTAGCAGAGCCGCAGCCAGGGCCGCGGCCCGCGCGTTGGCGACGGGTGTTTCGCTGTTGTTGGCGAATGGCAGGATGGCCCAGGCCGTGCCCGCGGCGGGCCTGAGTGGCCGCTGCGCTTGGATATTCATGCCGGCACAGCCCGCCAGCATCACCAGCAAGGTGGTCGGAACCAGCAATTTGCGCCATTTCATGTCGTGTCCTCCCGGTGGATGCTCTTCAGAAGTAGTATCGGTAGCCAATCTTGACGATCTGTTGTGTGAGCGCCAGGCCGTTTTCGCTCTGCCCCTGGGCGAAGCCGATACGCAATCGGTCCGGACCCAGGATCGGGGTGCTGATCCCCGCGCCAAGCTGATATTCGGCGCCGTAGCGCGTGTTCTCGTAAACACTGAGGGTGAGATAAGGAGTCCAGGCGGCGCCCAGGGCGCGCCGCCACGCCGCCCATTGCAGCCGCAGCCCGGCGTCCGCATAGCTCCCGGACAGCAGCAGCCCCGGGGCGTGCTCGCCCGGCGGGAGCAGCGCGGACAGCACTCCGGTCACGGTCCGCCGCCGTGTCATTGCGTGGTAATCGGCAAACGGTCCGACCTGCAGTTCCCAGGGACCCAAAGCGTGGCCCCACATCGCGGCGGCCGCGAGGTACTGATCACGACCCAAGGGGATGCCGTCCTGTCCCAGATATCGCTTCCAACCCAACCCGACACTGCCCGTCCACGCGCCGAGCCGTTGCGTCCACTGGAGGCCGGCGCGATCGACCATGCCGCCGAGGGCCAAGGCGGGACTCTCGAAGCTGCGGGCGTGATAGTCCGCGGCCGCCGACAGCTCGGCGCGCGTCGTTACCCGCCACGATGCCGCGAGCCGGGCGGCGATATTGCTGCGCAGGGCCGTGTACTGGCCGACCTGGGCGCGAATCCGCCAGCGTGCAATCCGCCAGAACAATCCAACCATTGCGCGGCTGCTCAGGGCGGATCCGGCCATCAGCGGGGTGTTCGCCGTCATCTGCCGTGCCAAGGTGTCGGCGCGCACCAGCAGACCCCAGTGATCAGCGAGTGACAGCCGTGCCGCGAGTCGCGGCCCGTAGAGATTCAGCCCGTCGAAACTGCGCCAACTCGCCTGCAGGTCGAGGTAACTGGCGCTACGGCGTATCGCCCGCAGATATTCCCGGCGCAGCACGCGATCCCAGGGATCACTGCGCAGCGCTCGCAACGCGTCGCGGCGTGCCTGTCCGTAGAGGCCGAGGTCCATCTGCGCCTGCAATCGATCGACCGGCGCCAGGCCGGCCGGGCGGCGGAGCAGGCTGGCGAGCTCGGTCAGATCGCGGCGATGGAGGGCCAGGCTGAGCCGAATCCAGCGCGGTGTCGGCCGCGGGTTGCCGGTGATCAGCCGTTGTGCCAACCTCCAGTAGCCTTGGGCGAGGCTCCAGGAGAGGGCCGGCAGGTAATCGCCGCAGCGAGCGGCGGCGAGCAGCGTTCCGCGGGTGAAATTGCCCGCGCTCGGCGTGGCGGCCAGACTGGCCGCCAAGTCGTGCAGAGCGCGGACGGCGGAGGGGTTGGATTGCAGGGGGGCCTCGAGCCGGGCCGGCGCAGCGGCGGTGGCGGCATGGGCGCTATTCGCCACGAGAGTTACTCCAAGGCCGAGCAGCCACAGCGCGTTCCGCGTGCCACGGCTCACCGCCGCATTCCTGGCGGGTGTGAGCTCACCAGGGCGCGCGCGCTGGCCGCGGCGGCCACGCGGCGCAGGGACCAGGCAAGGCCGGGATCACCGCTGCCCTGCCAGAGCCACGCCCGATCGAGGAGCGCGCGCGGATCAGACGGCCGTGATGCGGTGGCCGCCCGGGTCAGTTGCAGCGCCTGGCGCGACAGGCCGAGGCGCTCCAAGGCATTGCGTACGGCGGTGCGCAAGGCTGCCGGCGGATCCAGACGATGACCACTGAGCAACGCTGCGAGCGTCCGCCGCTGGCCGGTGTCGATCAGCATCCACAGCAGGCTGTTTTGCGCCGCATCGCCGTGGGGATCGAGGCGGATCGCCTCGGCGTACGCCTGGCCCGCGAGGCCGTAGTCGCGCCGGGCGGTGGCCCAACGTGCCAGCGCCAACCAGTAGGCCGGATCGCTGCGCCAACCCCGCGGGGCCGTCCGCTCGGCGGTGCGCAGCAGATCGCCCAGCTCGGGCCACCGCCTCGTTTGCGCGGCGTAATAAAGGCTCTGGAAATAGAACGGCGAGACGTGAAAGCGCCGCCAACCCGCTTCAGCCACGGCGAGCGCCGCCGTGGGATTGTGCGGGCCGGTCAGCGCCACCAGGAGCAGCAGATCCTGCTCGTTCGACACGCCCAGA
>JAJZZR010000210.1 GCA_021797465.1 Pseudomonadota bacterium
GTTGGTTTGCTGCGCAGAAAGGACTCCAGGGTTTGGGTCTGGCAGCCCGCCGACTGCAGCTCTGCGGCGGCCTTAGCCGAGGGGGCTAGGCCGATGACCTCGTATCCAGCCTGTCGGTACTGTTCCACGATGACAGCCATGCTGGTGGTTTTCCCCGCGCCGGCTGCACCCACCACGCCCTGATGTTGCTCTCTACCGGTAAGGGCCATGTGTATGGCCGCGATCTGCCCGTCGGAGTAGTTCCAGTCTTGCGCCTGCTGTCGTTGCGCCAGGAGCGCCGACACGGCTTTCGGAGATCGCAGAGCTTCGGCTTCGCCTTGCGTGGCGATCGTCTGGATCGCCAGCTCTTCCTCCACCGCTCGCGTGGTGGTGTGCATTCTTCGAACTTTTCCGGTTCCATCCCGATCCACTTCGCCACCGTCCAGCAGGTCCGGAGTCGAACGCAGGGCAGCGTCGATAGCCTCGATGGAAAGGCCTTCTGCCATCCCCTGCCGCAGCGCCTCAGCCCGGACGGCAGACTGCGAAAATACCGTGTCGCGTTCGCCGCAATGCTCTACTGCACCTTGCACGGCGAGCGCCGCGCGGTCTGGACGCAGCATTTCCCGCTGTCTGGCGCGCTCCACGCTCCGCACGAATAGGTCATGGGTGGGGACCTTGGCCTCCCGCAGGCGTTGCCGCCACTCCCACCGTTGCTCCGACTGGCTCAGTTGCCGTTTGTCCGCCCGGGTGGCGGACCAGGCCGCGTCTCGTTGCGCGACACTGGCACCCTCGATTCCTCCCTTATCGGTGAGATCCGCCTGGATTTGCCCCCGCCGGCGGCTGAACGCCTCGATCTGGTCGCGGGTAATGCCCGCCACTTCGAAACCGGTAGCGCTTTGCTCTAGTTCATAACCGTGCTCTACGGCCAATCGGGCCATGGTGGCTAGATAAATGGCATCGGCTTCTTTCTGGAGTTCACAATCGACCCCCTGGTCGTTGTTGATGCTGGTCCATTGCCCGTCGGACCGACGCATGGCATTGATGACGGTCACATGGCTATGCAGGTCCATATCGACGAGGCCATCGACCGGGCGAGCGTCCTCGTGCCGATGCACCGCGGCGATGAGATCTCCGTCGTATTCCGATACCCGACCGCCCTTGCCAAGACGAGCGTAGACCATTCTTTCTTGCAGGAAGGCCACCGCAGCCTTGACCCCCTCGTCGTGCCACACTTTCCAGCGTTCGTCCTCGCAGGCCATCATGGACACCGACTTGGGAGCACTGAGGACATAGCCGTCGCCCATGCGACGGTTTTGGTGCTTGCCCGCCAAATCCGTTCCGTCTGGAAGCTTGCCTTCCAACAGCGTCTGGAACCGGTCCGTATCCACGGCTCCCGAAAGACCTAGGGCCTCTGCGCCACGGCCCGCCCAAAAGGAGGGCGCTCCGCCGCGCTCGCTATAATAACCGACGGCCTGTTCTGCCGACTCGCCCGCATGCGCATTGCGCAAATAGTTCGCAACCCCAGCTGCACCGCCACTGCTCTTGATGGGCTTGACCCGAATCATTGTCTACCCCAACCATCCGATGTTTCCTGTGGATAGCTGGCGCGGTGTCAACAAGGATTTTCGTAGAAGCGGTCTCCCTCTGAAGGACACGGTACATGCAGGACGTGTGCACAGGGTTTGCTGAACCTCCAGATACTGCGAAGCGAATACCGATCCCCCGTCTATCCGCGTCCTCTGCACGATTCGCTTGTCGCCCATGATCGAACAAGATATTGAACAGGGCCTGACCCAGAAGCTGCAGGACCTCAAGTACACCTACCGCCCCGACATCCGCGACCGCGCCGCTCTGGAGCAGAACTTCCGCCGGCACTTCGAGGCGCTGAACCACGTCCAGCTGACGGATGCGGAGTTTCATCGCCTGCTGGATTCTATCGTGACCCCGGACGTCTATGGGCCTCTCGCGTGCTCCGCGCCCTGAACACTCGCCAGCTCGCCACCTTGTTGCGCACCGCGCATCACGTTATACTCCATCCATGATCCAGTCTTTCCGACACAAGGGGCTGGGGGCATTCTATGCGTCGGGCTCTCTCGCCGGCATCCAGGCACAGCACGCAAAACGGCTTCGCATGCTACTCGCTGCCTTGGATACCGCACAGGTGATCGGCGACATGGACATCCCAGGATTTCGACTGCATCCTCTCAAAGGGACCGAGAAGGGTCGTTGGTCGATTTGGGTCAACGGCAATTGGCGATTGACCTTTGCGTTTCATGATGGTCATGCCTATGCCTTGGATTATGAGGATTATCACTGATGGCAATGCACAATCCGCCGCACCCTGGCGAATTTATCCGTGAGGTATACCTGGATCCGAATGGGATCACCGGACGGCAGTTAGCTGCCAAGCTCGATGTGTCTGCCTCTACCTTATCCCGCGTCCTCAATGGCAGCAACGGAGTTAGCTCGGAGATGGCCCTGCGGCTATCCAAGGCTCTGGGCCGCTCTGCAGAAAGCTGGATGATCATGCAGGACAACTTTGATTTGTGGCAAGCGCGACAGCGAGTGGATCTGGAAAAGGTGCAGCGGGTTGAGCTGAATTTGGCAAACCAGTGATTCGATTTCTACAAAATCTTAGGTGACCGCTTGAACCAACATCCATCAGCAAAATCGCCGTTAAAAAATTCTCCTGGCGTTCCATGAATGCCGTAGAAATTGAACAAGCCATCACGGATCTTGCGGAGCAACCTTTCGATCCCGCAGAGTTCCCCTATGCTTTCCTGGAAGCCTTTGGCAACAAGGCAACGACGCTCCAGCGCCTGCGTAGTGGTGCAACGAACAAATCTGACCTCGGCGGCGTGCTCCAAACCAACAATATCCACATCCTCACCTGCGAAACCGGACAGGTGATGCAGGTGCTCGCAGCCCTCAAGGCCAGTCCCGCCACGGCCAAGGCCAAGGCGAAGTTCATCCTCACCACGGACGGCGCGGATTTCGAGGCCGAAGACTTGGTGAGCGGCGAGACCGTCGCCTGCACGTTCCAGGACTTTCCCGATCATTTCGGATTCTTCCTGCCGATGGCAGGCATCAGCACCGTCCGCCAGATTAGCGAAAACGCCTTCGACATCCGAGCAACCAGCCGCCTGAACCGTCTGTATGTCGAGTTGCTGAAAGACAACCCCGAATGGGCGACCGCAGAGCGCCGCCATGACATGAACCACTTCATGGCGCGGTTGATCTTCTGCTTCTTTGCCGAAGATACCGGTATCTTCGGCGGCAAAGGCCGCTTCACCGAGACCGTCGAACAGATGAGCGCGAGGGACGTATCCAACACGCACGAAGTGATCAGCACGCTATTTCTTGCCATGAATACCGAGCGCAAGGACAGGGCCGCAGCCAACATTCCCCGTTGGGCCGCCAGCGAGGACTTCCCCTATGTCAACGGCGGCTTGTTCTCCGGCAGCATGGAAGTGCCAAAGTTCAGCAAGATCGCCCGGTCCTACCTGCTGCATGTCGGCGGCTTGGACTGGACGAAGATCAACCCCGACATTTTTGGATCCATGATCCAGGCCATCGCGGAAGACGAAGAACGCGGCGAGCTGGGGATGCACTACA
>JAJZZR010000551.1 GCA_021797465.1 Pseudomonadota bacterium
AGCGGCCTCTGCGCTTGCAGGTCAGCTTGCGCAGCCATAGCCGCGATATCTCCTGATCGTCCGATCGTGTGTATGTGCCGTGGACCATCTGTTCGCTGGTATGGCCGAGCGCCGCGGCGGCGAGGTCGGCATCGGCCGGGTTGCGCAGGACGGTCGTCACCGCGAAGGCGTGGCGGAAGACGTGGCTGTTCAGGGAACGGCCGAGATGAAGCCGGCCGAATTTGGCGATGCCCATGGCGACCGTCTTCTCAAGCGGCGGTTTGCCGCCGCGCGCGATCCAGAGATGGCCGCGATCCTTGCGGTTACCGAGAAGGGCGATGCGCCAGGCGCCGAGATAGATTTCGAGCCGCTGTGCGAGTTCGGGGGGAACGTCGAAGAGCAGGAGGGCGCCGTTCTTGACGTCGGAGGGGAACATCAGCCGCCAGTGCGCGCCGTGCTGGCGCAGGTGTTCGCCGAGTCGGATCCGCGCGAGGTCGCTGAGCCGCAGGCCGAACAGGACGCAGAACGCGACCATCAGGGCGTTGCGCGCGGCTTGCGAGGTGTCAGTATCGCGTCGCATGACGGGCAGCGCATCGAAGGTGCTGTAGGCGGCGGCGAGAACGCGGGCGGCGTCCGGGCGGTCGATCGGCTTGCGGGAGGCGATCACCTCGGCGCGGCTCGGCTTGAGGGGCAGCATGTTCATCCAGCCGAGATCCCGGCCCGGCAGCAGGATGCCGAGACCGGCGCGCAGGCGGCGCAACTCCTCATGAACGGAGCCCGCCCGCAGGCATTCGCGCATGAAGCCGGCATAGTCGTTCACCAGCTCGGGCGAGAGGAGGGTGCCGATCGACGCCGCCGGCGTCATCGCCCGGACATGGAGCAGATAGGCGAGGAAGCGGCCGACGGATTGTTCGAGCCCGCGGACTGTCGGTGTCTTGAGGTTGTGCAGGATGGCCTGCCGGTCGAACAGGCCGTGCTTTTCCTTCACACGTTGCCAGCGCGCCCGATCTTCGGGCGGCCAGGTTACCAGAGGCAGGCTCCGGCGTGGGTCCGTCTTGCCTCGAACAGAATCTTCGCGGGGGGTTGGAGGGATGGTGGTCACGGACTTAACCTTCGACGTTCGTTCGCAGCCGCCGGCGCCGGCGCTCGAGCAACTCGGCGTAGTGGCGGTTTGCGGCGCGGCCGCGTTGCGCGGCGTAAAATTTCAGCGTCGTCGTGGCGTTCTGGTGCCCGAGCACGCGCTGGGCGAGGGCCACGGCGCGTGGGTCTTCGTCGAGAATGACGGTGCCAACATAGGAGCGCATGAGATGCGAATTGACGTCGACGCCAAGCTCGCGGCCGATCAGCGCGCGGATCTGTGTGGCCATCGATCTCGAATCGAGATGGCCGCCTTCCTGTCCAGGGAAGAGCGCGGTCGAGTCATCGCGCAGCAGGGTCGGGCGGTATCTGGTGACGTAGGCTTCCAGCATGCGCACCGTCTGGGCCGATAGCGCGCCTTCAACCACCGGCGCATGCTTGGAGGCGCGGCCGTAGGCGATTTTGACGCCGGTGATCTTGCCCTTGGTGTTGCGTGCAAAATCGAGGGCGAGATCGAGGATCGATAGATCGGCGACGCGGAGGGGTTTCTCGAACAGGATTGCCAGCGCTAGGGCGTATTTCGCGGTATCGGCGGCGCGCTTCATCTTGCCGGCTTTGGCGAATTTCAGCGCCTTGCGCCACAGTGTTTCGGGAAGCTGCAGGAACCGCCGCTCGATCTTTGGATCGTCGAATTGCGCGAGCCGTTCGAGCTTCTTGGCCGTGAAGCCGCGATGCTTTGCCCGCACCTCGCGGCACATCTCGAGAACCTGCTCCAGTTCGGCGGCCGGCAATTTGCCCCATTGGCGCGCGGCTGCTGCAAGAGCTTGCGCCGTGGCTTCCGCGCCGAGCGTCCATCCGCCCTCCACGCAGTTCGCGTCCCAATAATCGGTCAAGATCGCCTCGACCGCTGTGGGCGTGAGGATGGCGGCGAGAGAGGTCAGGCTTGCCGCCGGCCAGCCGCGTTTCACCAGCCGATGGGGCGCGAGGGCAAGGATATCGCCGCGTGTTCGCATGGTGCTCTTCGCGGCAGGGCCCCTGAAACCCTTTGCGAATGGTCCCGGATTGCGGAGCTTCTCGATGTAGGCATTCAAATCTGCCATGAAGCTCGGCGGGATATTGTCGGCATCGTCGCGGATCGTGTTCGGGTTGCGGCGAGCGGGCAGTTCCTGGCCGGGGAACGATTCCTGCTCGCGGCACAAGCGGTTCCACCGCGACTTAATCGTTGTCACCGTCTGGTCGGGCGCCTTGGCATTCGTGGCGGCGAGTGCGTTGTGATAGGCGTCGAGGTGTTCGAGCGAGACATCCCCAGGCGCAATATCGCGCTCCTCGCAGAACACCGCAAAACGCCGCATCGTCGGTCGGCTCAGATCGCCATCGCCCATCATGCCGAGCAGGCTGGCCCAGGCGGAAGTGGTGATCGGCCGGCGAGGCGCACGCGGCGGGAGCCAGCCCGTCTTGCGCTGGATCGCGGCGAGCGAGGCTTTGATATTATAGAGGCGCTTCGGCCCGGTTTTCTTCCGATCGTAACTCAGGCTCTTCAGGATCGGTCGCAGCGCGTGGGGATCGCACGGCAAGGGGGCTGCGGCAGAACCGTCCCGATTGCGGGGGCGGCGATCTTCCACCCATGCCACGTCGCGCCGGAGATCCTTGAGCCTCGCCGCCGGCAGGGTATCGCTGGCCGCGAGCAGTTCGAGCGCCTCGGCGAATGTGGCCGGAGGCGTCGCGCAAACGACGACGTCGCCGGCAACGCGAGTGCGAGCATTGGCAGGGAGCGAGATGGTGGTGGGGTCGATGATCGCGCCGTCGACCGGCTCATCCAGCGCGCCACCACCGTCGTTGCACGCGGCGTGTTCAGCGGCCATCGGTTCACGGATGCCTGTTTTGGAGGCGAGGTCGCTGGTCTCGGCGCAAAGCGCGCCGAAAAGGTCATCTTGCATCACGCGCGCCCTCCTGCGCTCACCCGAGTGCGTGCGCATGCGGTTGCGTTCATTCGGGACAGCGTCGGCCGGCAAAGGCTCTCCATATTGCGTGTGACGGTGACCCGTGTTCGGCCCGAAGCCAGTGAACTCCAGCTGTTCGGCGATCATGATTCTGCTCCACGGCTGGCGGCCAAGAAGGCAGCGAGGTCGGTCTGCGAGATGCGGATCGCGCGGCCGATGCGGTGCACGCGGAGCGCGCCCTCGGCGATGCGGCGACGCAGGGTTGAGAGCGAAACGTCGAGAATATCGGCGACATCGCGCAGCGTCATGAACTGAGTACCGGACGCACTCTCGGCGCTGTGCGGCTTAGTAGCACTGTCTATCTCCGGAGACGCCGACTGACAGAAAATCAGGGGGGCATTCATCAAACCAACTCCCCATGCGGCCGCTTCGTAACCGACACGGCGATCTTCGGTGCCGGCTGCTCGTCCAGCCACGCGAGTCCAGCCCTGAGGTCGATCAACGTGCGGCGGCCGACTTTACGCGCCGACAACTCCCCTGCGGCAATCAATTCGTATGTCCGCGAGCGAGAGATGCCCGACCGTACGACCCAATC
>JAJZZR010000176.1 GCA_021797465.1 Pseudomonadota bacterium
CTGATTCGCGGACTCAATGGCATGACCGATCGTCGGCGGGGCTGCGTCGTCACCATCGGGACCTTCGACGGCATCCACCTCGGGCATCAGGCGCTGCTGACCGCGCTGGCGGCGCAGGGACGGCGGCTCGGGCGTCCGAGGATGGTCTTGACATTCGAGCCCATGCCGCGGGAGTACCTCGCGGGCCCGGAGTGCCCGGCGAGGCTGACCTCCTTCCGGGAGCGCTGGCGGGTGCTCGAGCACCTGGGGGTCGACGTCCTGTGGGTGCTGCGCTTTGCCGAACCGCTGCGCCAGCTCTCGGGCGAGGCCTTTACGGCGCTGCTCGCGCGCACGTTGCGCGCTCCCGCCGTGGTGATCGGGCACGACTTCCGCTTCGGGCGCAACGGTGAGGCGACCGTCGAAACGCTGCGCGCGGCCGGGGAGCGGCTCGGCTTCGCGACCGAGGTGATCGAGCCGGTGCTGTTGGACGGCGAGCGGGTGAGCAGCAGCGCGGCGCGTGCGGCGCTCGCCGGCGGAAACTTCGAGCGCGCCCATCGCCTGCTCGGGCGGCCGTACAGCATGATCGGACGAGTCGTCCGCGGGGAGCGGCTCGGCCGGCAGCTGGGCTTCCCGACCGCAAATTTGCGCCTCGAGCGGCGCCGCTCGCCGCTGGCGGGCATCTTCGCGGTTTGGGTGCACGGCATCGACGCCGCGCCCAGGCCGGCCGTGGCCAGTCTCGGCCGCCGGCCCACGGTGGGCGGCGCGGAGATGGTGCTCGAGGTGCATGTGTTTGATTTTTCCGGCGACCTGTACGGCCGGCGGATCGAAGTGGAGTTCGTGGCCAAGCTGCGCGAGGAGACGCATTTCGAGGGCGTCGAGGCGCTCGTTCGCCAGATGCACGAGGATGCGCGGCAGGCCCGGGCGATCTTGAAGGCTTGATCCGGCCTTGGGGCCGGTAACGGCGAGTTCATGTCCGATTACAAACACACGATCAATCTGCCGGCGACGCGCTTTCCGATGAAGGCCGATCTGGCCCGGCGCGAGCCGGCCCTGGTGACAGCCTGGGAGTCGAACGGCCTGTACGCGAAGCTGCGCGAGCGCGGTCGCGGCCGGCCCCGCTTCGTGCTGCACGACGGACCACCCTATGCCAACGGCGCGATCCACATCGGGCACGCGGTCAACAAGATCCTGAAGGACATCATCGTCAAGGCTCGCACGCTCGAAGGTTTCGATGCGCCCTACATCCCCGGCTGGGATTGCCACGGCCTGCCGATCGAGCTGCAGGTGGAGAAGAAGCACGGCCGGGCGGGCGGCAAGCTCGATGCCGCCGCTTTTCGTGCCGCGTGCCGCGCCTTCGCCGCCGAGCAGATCGATCTGCAGCGGCGCGACTTCAAGCGGCTCGGCGTGCTCGGGGACTGGGATCGGCCGTATCTGACCATGGCGCCGCACTACGAGGCGCAGCAGATTCGTTCGCTTGGACGGATCATCGGCAACGGCCACGTCTACAAGGGCGTCAAGCCCGTGCATTGGTGCCTCGATTGCCGCTCGGCGCTGGCCGAAGCGGAGGTCGAGTACGCGGAGCGCACGTCGCCGGCCATCGACGTTGCCTTTCGCGTGGCGGAGCTGAAGGAACTGAGCCGGAGGCTGGCGGTCCCGCTCGATGACACGCCGGTCGATCTGGTCATCTGGACCACGACGCCGTGGACCCTGCCGGCGAATCAGGCGGTGGCGCTGCATGATTCGCTGCGCTACGCGCTCGTGCAGGCCGAGATCGGCGGTGCCCAGCGCCGGTTGATCCTCGCGACGGAACTGCTCGAGCCGTGTCTGAAGCGCTACGGCGCGGGCAGCCATCGGGTGCTCGCGCAAGCCGAGGGCCGCGCGCTGGAAGGACTCGAGCTCGAGCACCCCTTGGATGCTCGCCGGGTGCCGGTGATTCTCGGCGAGCACGTCACGCTGGATGCCGGCACGGGCGCGGTACACACCGCGCCCGGTCATGGGCACGAGGATTTCGCCGTGGGCCGCCGCTACGGGCTCGCGGTGGTCAATCCCGTGGGCAACGACGGGCGTTTCCTGCCGGACACGGCGCTCGTGGCAGGGCTGCGGGTCGATGAGGCCAACCCGGTGCTCATCGAGGCGCTACGCGCGCGCGGTGTGCTGCTGGCGCATCAGCCGATGACGCACAGCTATCCGCATTGCTGGCGTCACAAGACGCCGCTGATCTTCCGCGCCACGCCCCAGTGGTTCATCAGCATGGACAACCGGGGACTGCGCGAGCACGCGCTGCGCGACATCCGGCGAGTCAGCTGGACGCCGCAGTGGGGCGAGCAGCGCATCAGCGGCATGATCGAAGGCCGGCCGGACTGGTGCATCTCCCGCCAGCGGCTCTGGGGCGTGCCGATCGCGCTGTTCGTGCGCGCCGACAGCGGCGAGCTGCATCCGCGCACGCCCGAGCTGATCGAGCAGATCGCCGCGCGCGTCGAGCACGCGGGGATCGAGGCCTGGTTCGCGCTCGATCCGGCGGAGCTGCTCGGGCCGGAAGCCGGCCACTACGAGAAGGTGACCGACGTGATGGACGTGTGGGCCGACTCGGGTCTGTCCTTCGAGTGTGTCGGCAGCGAGCGGCCCGAGATCACCGCCCCGGTGGATCTGTACCTGGAGGGCTCGGATCAGCATCGCGGCTGGTTCCACAGCTCGCTGCTGATGTCCGAGGCGCTCTACGCGCGCGCCCCGTACCGGGCCGTGCTGACCCACGGCTTCGCGGTGGACGAGCAGGGGCGCAAGCAGTCGAAGTCGCTCGGCAACGTGGTGGCGCCACAGAAGGTCGCGAACAGCCTCGGCGCGGACGTGCTGCGGCTGTGGGTCAGCGCCACCGATTACGCCAACGAGATGAGCGTCTCGGACGAGATTCTCAAGCGCACGGCGGATTCCTACCGCCGGATCCGCAACACGATGCGCTACCTGCTCGGCAATCTCGATGGGTTCGATCCGGCCCGCCATGCGCTGGCCCCGGACGACATGCTGGCTCTCGATCGTTGGGCGCTCGCGCGCGCCGCCGCGCTGCAGGGCGAGGTCCGCGACGCCTACCTGCGCTATGCATTCCATCTGATCTATCAGAAGGTGCACAACTTCTGCAGCGTCGAGCTCGGGTCGTTCTACCTCGATGTGCTGAAGGACCGCATGTACACCCTGCCTGCCGGCTCGCACGCCCGGCGCTCGGCGCAGACGGCCATGTATCACATCGCCGAGTGCATGGTGCGCTGGCTCGCCCCGATCCTCTCGTTCACGGCCGAGGAGATCTGGACATTCCTGCCGGGGGAGCGCGACGAATCGGTCTTCCTGAGCACCTGGCACGTTCCACCGCAGGTCTCGGCCGGCGAGATCGACTGGCCGGCGCTGCTGCTGTTGCGCGCCGACGTCACGCGCGAGCTGGAGCGGCTGCGCGATGCCGGCGCGATCGGCGCCCCGCTCGATGCCGAGGTGGACGTATACTGCCGTCCCGAGCAGTACGAGCGCCTGGGCGCACTCGGCGAGGAGTTGCGCTTCTTCCTCATCACTTCCCAGGCGCGCGTGCATCGGCTCGATGGCCCGCCGCCGG
>JAJZZR010000528.1 GCA_021797465.1 Pseudomonadota bacterium
CGGAGTGACGATGCGATCTCTTCGACTCTTGTGCCTCTGTGCATTGACTCTGCCTGTCTCGCTCGCGGCCGTGGCCGGGGTGAGCCGCCCGCCACGCCAAAGCCCGCAGCCGCTGCCGAGGCAGACGGCGGTGGCCGCACATCTGGCCCGCCGGGCCGCCGCGCTGGAGTCCAATCCGACCTGGGCCGCTACGCTGGGTCGTGTCGTCAACAGCGTCGTGTCCATCAACTTCAGTCAGGACCGCGCCTTCGACACGGACGTGAATGAGACGGCCGAGGCGACCGGCTTCGTGGTCGACGCCAGACGCGGAATCATCCTGACCAACCGGCATGTCGTCACCCCGGGTCCCGTGACGGCGACCGCCACTTTCCTCGATCGCGAGCAGGTTCCGATCCATCCGATCTACTACGATCCGGTTCACGATTTCGGCTTCTACCGTTACAACCCGAAGCTCCTGCGCTACATCCATCCCCGGTCGCTGCCGCTCGATCCGGCGGGCGCGCGAGTGGGGCGGGAAATCCGCGTCATCGGCAACAATGCCGGCGAGCAGCTCTCGATCCTGGCCGGCACGCTCGCGCGGCTGCACCGCGCCGCGCCGTTCTACGGCTTCGGCAATTACAATGATTTCAACACCTTTTACCTGCAGGCGGCCTCGGATACTTCGGGGGGATCATCCGGCTCGCCGGTGATCGACATCCGCGGGAAGGTGGTGGCGCTCAACGCCGGCGGAGCGGAGAACTCAGCGTCGAGCTTCTATCTGCCGCTTTGGGCGGTCAAGCGTGCGCTGAAGCTGATCGAGGCGGGACGGCCGGTGGCGCGGGGAACGCTCTATACCGTGTTTCATTACCTGCCGTTCTACAAGCTCCAGCGGCTTGGACTGCCGGCGCCGCTCGAGACTGCGGTGCGTGAAGTCTTTCCGCAGCGCACCGGCATGCTGGTGGTCGGCACGGTGCTGCCCGGTTCCCCGAGCGCCAGGGTTCTGCAGCCCGGGGACATTCTGGTCCGTGTCAACGGACACTACATCACCACATTCTGGCCCTTGGAGCGGATTCTCGACCGCTCGGTGGGCCGGCAGGTCAGGTTGCAGCTCGAGCGGGGCGGCAAGCTGATCTCGGTCGTGCTGCCGGTCGGCGATCTCAATGCGCTGACTCCGAAGGCCTACGTACAGTTCGGCAACGCCGTGGTGAACACGCTTTCCTACGAGATGGCGCTGCAGCTGAACGTGCCGCCGCGCGGGGTCTGGGTCGCCAACCCGGGCTTCGTGTTCGGCGCGGCGGGGGTGCCGCGCGGCGCGGTCATCCACAGTATCGATTCGTGGCCGATCGACAACCTGCAGGATTTCCGCCGAGCGCTCGCCAAGCTCGCCGACGGTCAATATGCCACGGTGCGCTTCACGATCGCGGCCGATCCGAATACCACTCATCTGGCGTACTTCCGCATGGACCGACAATGGTTTCCGGCGCAGTACTGCGTGCGCGACGACAAGCTCGACGCCTGGCCGTGCACGCCCGTGCCGCCCGGTCCGCCGCCGCCGCCGCCTTCGGTGAGCGCGACGCGCTTCCCGGTCTACCGTAATCCGCTGTTGACCCGGCTGGCCCACTCGCTCGTGTCGGTGACCTTCAGCATGCCCTACTCGGTCTCGGGAGTGACCGAGCACTATTACCACGGCACGGGTGTCGTGGTGGACGCCAAGCGTGGCTGGGTCGTGGTCGATCGCAATACGGTGCCGGTTCCCCTCGGGGACGTGACGGTGACGTTTGCCGGTACTCTGCAAGTGCCGGGCCGTGTGGTGTACGTCAGCCCCATTCACAATCTCGCCGTCGTCGCCTACGACCCGCGGCTGATCGGCTCGACACCGGTGCGCAGCGCGAAGCTCACGCCGCGCCCGCTCGAGGCGGGTCAGCCCGTCGACGTGATCGGCATCGGTGCGAACAACGACCTGCATTTCCGCGCCACGCGGATTTCCAGCATCGAGCCGCTCGAGCTGCCGCTGTCGCGGACGGCCCTCTTCCGGGACACCAACATCGAGAGCATCCAGCTGGTCAATCCGCCGGATAATTTCGATGGTGTGCTCACCAACGCGCACGGGGACGTGCTTGGACTGTGGTCGAGCTTCGCGTTCGATACCGCCAACGGCGTCGGTCAGGACCTGCAGGGCGTGCCGATCGAGCCCGTCAAGGCGATGATCGATCGCCTGCACAGCGGCAAGCCGCTGCATTCGCTGGACGTGGAATTCTCCCTGACCGGGCTCTCGAGCGCGCGCCTGATCGGTCTCTCGAGCGCGTGGGCGGCGCGCATCGCGGCGCACAGCGGCACGCGCCGCGCGGTGCTGACCGTGGTGCGCACCGTGGGTGGCTCTCCGGCGCAGCGACTGCTCGAGCCGGGGGATCTGTTGCTGGCGATCGATGGTCATGTGGTGACGACGTTCCAGCAGGTCGAGCACGCCACCGCGAATCGCACCCGGGTGCGGCTGACGATCTGGCGTGGGGCTCGGGCGCTGACGCTGACCGTGCCGACGGTGGAGCTCTCCGGAACACGGCTGCGGCGTGTCGTCGAGTGGGGCGGTGCGACGCTCCAGGCGCCATTTCAGTCCCTGCTGGCACAGCGAGGCGTGCCACCCATCGGAGTGTATGTCGATGACTTCGCGTATGGCTCCCCCGCAGCACGCTACGGCTTGTATCCAGGACTGCGGATCGTCGCGGTCGACGGCAAGCCGACGCTCGACCTGGATGCCTTCCTGCGCGCGGTATCCAGCCAACCCGACCACGCCTCGGTGCGTCTGACGGCGATTGCCTGGAACAATGCGCCCAGGGTGATCACGCTGACGCTGGACAATCACTACTGGCCGGCGTACGAGCTGCTGAGGACTACGAAGGGCTGGGTGCGCCGAGCGCTCCGCTAGCGAGCGCCGTACGGGAGAACGCGGACCTTGAGAGCTGCGCCGGAGGATCTGCAGGCGGCAGTGCGCGCGCTGCGTACAGGTGAGCTGGTCGCTTTCCCGACCGAGACCGTTTACGGGCTCGGGGCGGATGCGCGCAACCCTGCGGCGGTGCGGCGCATCTTCACGGTCAAAGGGCGCCCGGCGCGCCACCCCGTCATCGTGCATCTGAGCGATGCGAGTCTGCTGGCGGAGTGGGCCCGGGAGATCCCGTTGGCTGCCCGGCGGCTCGCCGAGCAGTTCTGGCCGGGACCGCTGACGCTGGTGCTGCCGCGCAGCGCGAACGTCGATGACAGCATCACGGGAGGACAGGACACCGTCGCGCTGCGCGTTCCCGCGCACCCCATTGCGCAGCAGTTGCTTGCGGCTTTCGGTGGCGGCATCGCCGCGCCGTCGGCCAATCGTTACGGACGACTGTCGTCGACCTGTGCCGAGCACGTGCATGAGGAGCTCGGTGACGCGGTGAAGGTGGTGCTCGACGGCGGAGAATGCCCGATCGGCCTGGAGTCGACCATCGTGGCCTGCAGTAACGGCGGAGTTCGGCTGTTGCGTCCCGGGCGCATCACGGCCGGACAGATTGGCGCGCTGCTCGGCGAGCTGGTGGGCGGTGCCGACGAGTCGTCCCCCCGGGTGCCCGGCAGCACCGCGGCGCATTATGCGCCGTCGACGCCGCTGCGTATCGTGCCGGCCGGTCAGATCGACGCGCGCAGCGAAACCCTCTCGCAGGGCGGACGGCGCGTGGCGGTGCTGGCGTGGCGGGCGCCGCTCAGCGCGCATCCTGCGGTGACCTGGATCAATGCCGGCCCGCGAGCGCAGCAGTATGGCCATGATCTGTACGCGCATCTGCACTCGCTCGATAAGGCCGGCTGTGCCTGCATTCTGGTGCAGGATGTCCCCGACGGCGAGGCTTGGGCCGCCGTGCGCGACCGGCTGCGCCGGGCTGCCGCCGGCGCTGGAGCCGGCGCGTCCATCACCGAGGCACCGTGACGGATGAGCGCCAGACGCACCCGCTTCATAGACCCGTTCCAACCGGTGCAGATTCGCCGCCTGGTGCGCGAGTTCGGCTCTCCGCTGCTGATCCTGGATTGCGAACGGGTGCGCGTGCAGGTGCGTAAGCTGCGCGCGGCGCTGCAACGCGTGGATCTGCATTACGCATTGAAGCCCATGCCGCATGCGGCGGTGGTGCAGACCGTGCTCGCCGAGGGCGGCTGCCTCGATCTGGCCACCAGTGGCGAGGTGCAGCTGGCGCGCCGTCTCGGGGTCGATCCGGCACGCTGCATCCACACGCACCCGATCAAGCGTCCTCAGGACATTCGCAACGCGCTCGATTTCGGCGTGCGCACGTTCGTTGCTGATAACCCCGACGAGGTGCGCAAGTTCGAGCGGTTCGCCGACCGCGCCGAGCTGCTTCTGAGGGTCTCGTTCCGCAGCCCCGGGGCCGTGTGCGACTTGTCACGCAAGTTCGGCTGTGATCCGGAGGATGTGTTGGCCCTGGCGCGGCTCGCCGCCGAGCTCGGCATCACCGTGCGTGGGCTGTCGTTCCACGTCGGCTCCCAGGCTGCCGACTCCGCCAAGCACGTCGAAGCGATCCACGCCTGCGCCGCGTTGATGGCCGCCGGCCGGCGACGCAAGCTCGGGATGCTCGACACACTCGACATCGGCGGTGGATTTCCGATCGACTATGCGCAGCCGGCGCAGGACATCGGGCGATTCTGCGAGCCGCTGCGCGCCGCGCTCGCCGATCTGCCCAAGCGCGTGCGCGTGATCGCCGAGCCCGGCCGCTTCATCGTCGGACCGGCAGCGATTGGTGTCGCCTCAGTCATGGGCCGTGCGCGTCGCGAGGGTCATTGGTGGTATTACCTCGACGACGGGCTGTACGGCTCCTTCAGCGGCCAGTTGTATGATCACGCCCGCTATCCCGTCGAGCCGTTGAAAGATGCCGGCGAGCGGCTGCCGTCGGTGCTCGCCGGCCCGACCTGCGACAGCATCGATGTGATCGCCGAGAACCTGATGCTGCCGAAGCTGGAGGCGGGCGATCTGATCGTCGGGCGCGCCATGGGCGCGTACACCTGGGCAAGCGCCTCGGAGTTCAATTTCTTTCCGAAGGCCACGGTGATCGCGGTGAACCTGACCCCGGGCAACACCGGGATGGCGATGCCGTTTCCGCTTTGAGTCGGCGACGGACTAGTTCGGCATCTTGGTGATCAGCGCGCGGAACTGGCGCAGCTTCGCCTCGATCACCGCCGCGTTCCGCGGGCCCATGCGGATCAGCAGCTTCTGGCCGGCCGGCAGCGCCTCGAGCTGGGGATTGGCGAACTGCCAGAATACGTGCGGGCGCACCAGGTCGACCGGCGCGCTCAGCGTGGGTGTGGCGAGCATGCTGTCGATCGCCTGAACCAGGCGGTCGTTGAAATACTTGTGCGGATAGCCCAGGCTTTCATAGGCCTGTTGGAACAGCGGATAGAGACGGAAATAGAGCCGCGCGAGCGCCTTGACGTTGATCCGGCTCACGACCGCCACGAACGGCGTATAGCGCGCAAAATTGCGCGAGCTGAGCGTCGTGACGCCGCCCTGGCGATCCACGATGGTCTGGCCCGGTGTGGCCTTGACGGGGCGCAGATGGGCCGACACCTTGGCCCGGGGCAGATTGTCGACCGTGACGACGATTCGCCGGATGAGGTTCTTCGGCACCAGGAAGCGCGCCACCGCGGGGTGGCCGATGAGGCGATTCAGCGCCGCGACCATCATCGCATCGCTGTGATTCAGCGGCGGCAGAGGCGCCGCGCGCGACGTGGCGGTCTGCGCGGGGATGGGGTGCTGGATCGCCGGCGCCTGTGGAGTGCTGCTCGGCAGCGGGGTGGGCGCGGGCTGCGCCGCTATCTGGGGCGCCGGTGCCGCCGCCGGCGCGGGCCGCGGCGCGCGCATGCGGTAGTAGATTCCTACGCCGATCAGCGCGGCCGCAACGACGCCCGCCGCTCCCCAAATGACTTTGTTTCGGAAGGACTCTTCCGGGTCGGTCTTGTTCCACATCGGGCGCCACTCCACGGGACCGGAAATTATTGTACTGTACACCCATGGCCGTGCGACGGGTTCTCAAGATGGGCGAGCCCCTGCTCAGGCAGGTTGCCGCGCCCGTCGAGCGTTTCGACGCGGAACTCGAAGCGCTGGTTCGCGACATGAACGACACCATGCGGGCGCTGAACGGCGCCGGTCTCGCCGCCCCGCAGATTGGCGTCAGCCTGCGTGTGGTGATCTTCGAGGTTGCCGACAATCCGCGCTATCCACAGCTATCCCCCGTGCCGTTCACCGTCCTGATCAATCCCGAGCTGACGCCGCTCGGCACGGAGCAGGCCGAAGGATGGGAGGGTTGCTTGTCCGTTCCGGGTCTGCGGGGCCTCGTGCCGCGCCACATACATCTGCGCTACCGCGGCGTCGACTTGCGCGCCCAGCCGATCGAACGGACGGTCCGGGGCTTCCATGCGCGGGTCGTGCAGCACGAGGTCGATCATCTCGACGGGATTCTCTATCCGCAACGTGTCGCCGACCTGCGCAATTTCGGGTTCGAGGATGTGCTCGGCGCGCAGATGTCGCCGATGCCCGACTAACGGCAGAACACGGCACGAGCGAGCGGTGACGCGACCGCTCGAGACTCTTTTGCGGATGTTGGTCAAGCCAGAGTGTGGAAGACCCGCTGCACGTCGTCGTCCTGCTCGAGCTTGTCGATCAGCGCGAGCACTTCCTGGGCCTGCTCTTCGGGCAGCTCCGTCGGCGCCATGCAGAGGTATTCATGCTCGGCGGACAGCGGCGTAATCCCGCGGGCCTCGAGCGCTTCCTGGAGCTTGCCGAAGTCCTCGAATGCACCGCGGATGATCAGTTGCGTATGCCCGCCTTCCTGAGCGGTGCCGCCGGATTTCCCGGGCGGCGGGGCTCCCGGCCCCGACGCCGTGTCCGGGCGCTCGTCGCTTTGCGACTCGCCCATCTCCTCGAGTCCGTGGTCGATCAGGTAGAGTTCGAGGTCGTCCTGGTCGATGCCGGCCGGATCGAGCCGGAAGACCCCCATGTGCTTGAACAGGAATGCCACGCTGCCCGAGGTGGCGAGGTTCCCGCCGTTCTTGGTGACGATATTGCGCACAGCCGCCACGGTGCGCGTCGGATTGTCGGTGGCGGTCTCCACCAGCAGCGCCACACCGTGCGGCGCATAGGCCTCGTAGAGCACTTGCTGGTAGTGCGCGGCGTCGCGACCGGTGGCGCGCTTGATGGCCGCCTCGATCTTGTCCTTGGGCATGTTGACCGCGCGGGCGTTCTGGATGACGCGCCGCAATGCCGGATTGCCCGCCGGGTCGCTCCCCCCGGACTTCACCGCCATGGTGATGTCCTTGGCGATGCGCGCGAACTGCTTCGCCATGCGGTTCCAGCGCGCAAACATGGTGTGCTTGCGGACTTCGAATATGCGTCCCATGCGAGCGGACCGCCCGGCCGGCTAGGTTCCGCTCAGGCGAGCTGCGCCTGCAGTACGCGCAGCCGCCGGCGCTGCAGGCGCAGGCGCTGCTCGAGCTCCTTGAATCGCAGCTGGAAGCTGGTGTGTTCCCAGTGCTCGACCACGGCGCGCTTCTTCTCCGTGAGCCATTGCTCCTTGATCTTGGCCCAGTCGGCGACGGCCGCCATGAACGTCTCGTATTCGCCCGCGATGTGCTGGCGCAGTTCCGTGATGCGCGACGGCGCCGCGGTGGAGGCAACTCGCGCCAGCAAGCTCTCCGCACGCGCGAACTGCATGACGAGCAGTGCGCGCTGGATCTGGAACACCGGCGTGCGCTTGAGCTTGCGCGTCAAGCCCACCAAGTGCAGGCCCGCGATCAGCCACTTGGTCGGGTCCCATTGCCACCAACGCACCCCGTTGCGGTAGTCGTGCGCGAAGTTGTGGTGGAAATTGTGGTAACCCTCGCCGAAGGTCAGAACTGCGAGCACCGGGTTGTCGCGAGCTGTGTTCGCTTCGGTGTACGGCCGGGAGCCCCACATGTGCGCCAGGGAATTGATGAAGAACGTGAAGTGGTGGCTCAGCACCAGCCGCAGCACGCCGGCGAGCAGGAACATGCCCCATAGATGGCCGGTCAGCAAGCCCACGAGCAGCGGCAGCCCGATGTTGGTCAGCAGTACCAGCGGCACGTAATGGCGGTGCTGGAACGCGAGCATGCGGTCGCGGCGCAGGTCCGGGATATTGGTGAAGTTCTCCACGCCGCTCGGGTACTCGCGCACCATCCAGCCGATGTGCGAGAACCAGAACCCGCGGCGGGCCGAATAGGGATCGAGATCCTCGTCATCGACATTGAGATGGTGGCGACGGTGACCACTGCACCAGACCCAGGCGCTGTTCTGCAGGGCCATGGTGCCGAAGATCAGAAATAGCACCCGCACGCTCCAGTGAGCCTCGTACGTCCGGTGCGCCCAGAGCCGGTGGTAGCCGGCGGTGATCGACAGCTCGTTGGCCGTCAGGAAGACCCCGAAAGCGATCCACGCGGCGGCACTGTACCCATGCGTCAGGCCGTACCAGGGCACGACCACGACCGCAACTATAAAAGTCAATGAAAACAGAAGGATATTGGTCCAGACCCGGGGGGCGGACGAGTCGGTCGGCTTGACAGGGGCAGGTGCGTACGTCATGGGCGAGGGCGCTCGGCGGCGGTAGCTGGATTCTTGCGCACCTTACCACGTTCCGTCGCTTCGCGGCATGTGCGCGGGTGAGGGAACGCAGGGCGGCTCCACCCTGCCCCCTCAGACCATTGTCTGGATATATGAGCCCCCTCGGACCGGTGCAGCCCACCTTGGGGGCACATGCTCGAAGAGTGCCAGATCCACGGCGGTCAGCGCAGCGAGGATTGGTGCCGGACCGGCGGCAGGCTTTCGGCCATGCAAATCGGCCCCGGGGTTAAAACAGAAACCCGGTTTCGACCAGCGCTCTGGCCTGGGTGGGGCTGGTTCCGTGTGGGCCGAAGACATCGCCCTGGGCGTAGTTGCTCGCCTGTACATAAGAAAACTCGGCGCGGACGAAGAAATCGTGCTCCTGGTAACTGGGCGTCACGGTGATCGACCATGCGTTGCTGCCCGGCCCATACAGCAAGTTGACCGCGCCATCGGTGGTATTGCCGGTGCTGGCGATATATTCGGCCCGGGCGGCCAGGGTGACGTGGGGGGTGAGACTATAACTCCCCAGGAGAGCCGCGCCCCTGGTCCCCGTGCCGCGTCCCACGCCGATAACGGAGTTGGCGGGCACCTGGGTGTACTGGAGGTAGGGCTGAATCATCCATGGACCCGAGCTATAGGTATAGATCAGGTTGTAGATGTCGCTGTTGTTTTGATAGACCGGAGTAGCGAGACTGGAATAACCCGTCTGCCCGGCATTGCCCATGCCCACGAAGCTCACGCTGTTGGCGGAGTTGATGGTGTAGGACAGTTCGCCGGAGAGCCAAGTGAAGCGGTTGGAGTAAAAACCGTCACTCCAGGCCACAGAGGCGCTGAATGGCCCCGTGCTGTAATTGACTTGCACCCCGCGGTTGACGGCGTTTTCCTGGTTCCACAACAGGCCGCGCTCGATGTTCATGTTCTCGAAGGTGAAGGTATATTCCGCGCCGACCAGGGTGGGAAGCTTGCCGATCAGGACCGAGAAATCTTTGTTGGGCGCGATTTTCAGATAGGCCTGCGGCAGCGCGCCATAATAATCGCCGGTGGTGGCCCCCGTGGAGAGGAAGGGTGTGCCCAAGGCGGGCATATTGTAGGCCCCGGCCTGGAGAAAGAACTGGATCAGCCCATGCGTTTTCTGAATGAAGATCTGGCCATTGCTGATGTTCGCGCGGGTGGTCCGATCGCCCGGAACCGGGTTGTCCTGCCAAACACCCATGCCGCTCATCACGCCGGTGATGTCCAGTTCACCGAGCGGCCCGGCGTTGAACTGAAAAGGAGACGGTGACTGCAGCGGACCGGTCATTGCCGGCATCGGCAGGGGCGCGGCTCGCGCGGCGACTGTAATCAGTGCGAGGGTCGATAAAACCGCCAGCGGCAGGGTCGTCAGGCCCAATTTGCTGCTGATGCTGGCGGTTCTTTTCGTGGCGAAGCGGGTCATCATGTTTCTCCAAATGTGTCGATGAGGCTTGTGCGCCCGGTATGCTTGATACGATCGCGTATCCGACGTATCGAATGAATGGGCAAATTTAACGGCCGTCGAATAGGGTGTTGCGCTAGCAGGCGGCGTCTGCGAACAGAACGCCGCGACCTCGGTTTTACCTGGCGCATGGGATGGATCGCCCACTGACGACCGTCCTGAGAAGTGGAGCTACACGATTACGCCGCGCCGGCGGATCGTGGAAAAATCTGCTCAACAGAATAGGTTATTTCGCTACGGGCCCTTGGCAGCTGCGCAAGGAGCGCCGCCGCTCGCCCGCTCGCCGGCCGCATCGCCAGTCGGATCCCGGGCGGGACGCGTTTGTGGGAGATCTTCAGCATACTCGACCTTTCGTGACCGCTGCGGGTTGGCGGACAAGCCACAACCAGCAAGCACGCGGCGTGCCAGAGCGGGCTGCCGCGGAAATTTGCGCGAAATCCACCAGTGGCGGGCCGAGCGCACCCGGCGCGCGCACCACGGTGGGGCGTATCGGGCTTCATGATGGTGCACGCCCGGTGCGCCCCGATCGCAACGATACGCGCGGGCCTGTTAGCGGCTGGTTAGGAAAGGCGCAGGCGCCTAGCGGGGCGGGGCGGCGCGCGGCGCCGGGGACCGGACATGCGCGGACGACGGCGGATTGGACGAGCCCGTGTCCGCGCGCAGCGCGGCCTCGGCCTCGCGTCGAGTCATGACGATGATGCTGATGCGCCGGTTGACCGGCGAGTACGGGTTGGCTTTGTTGAACAACACCGTCGAGGCCAATCCCACGACGCGGGCGACTTTGTGCGCGTCGAGCCCGCCCTGGACCAGCGCGCGGCGCGCCGCGTTGGCCCGATCGGCCGACAGCTCCCAGTTGGTATAGCGCGCGAGGCGCGGATACTGGTGCGCGTCGGTATGACCGATGATGGCGATCTGGTTGGGCACGGTATTGAGGTATGGTGCCAGCGTCTCGAGGATGCGGCGCGCGTAGCTGCGCAGCTTCGCGCTGCCCAGATCGAACATCGCGCGGTTCTTCGCGTCGACGATTTGGATGCGCACGCCGCGCGGCGTGATGTCGATCAGCAGCTGATTCTTGAACGGCTTCAGCGCCCGGCTGCGATTCACGGCCTTGCGCAGCTGGGCCATGAGCGACTCGAGGCGGCGGTGATCGGCGCCCGCGACCTGCTTCCTCGCTCGCTCGAGGCTCGACCGTCCGAGCGGCTGCCGGTAGCGGTTGCTGCCGGTCTTCTTTTCGGCCGCCTCGAGATGGACCACCTGCTGCTTGGGCGAGAGAAATCCGTTCAGTCCGCCGTCGAGGTTGATGGGGCTGGTGCTGGCGCCGCCCGGCCCGGCGGGGCCCGGCGCGGCACGCACGCTTTGCCCGGATTGCATGCTCGGGTTCTTGAAATAATTGAAGATCGCGGCTCGCTCGGCCTTGTTGACGGCCGTGACGATCCACATGACCAGGAAAAAGGCCATCATGGCGGTCACGAAGTCGGCGTAGGCGACCTTCCAGACGCCGCCGTGATGCTCGGAGGCGCGCCGCTTGCTCCGTTTGACGAAGATCGGCGCCTTTTCGTCCTTCTTTTGTGCCGATCCTGTCATCAGACGCTGACTTTAACTTTGCCTTTTAGCTGTGCCTCGAGGTCGGCAAAACTCGGGCGGACGTCGGTGAACAGGAGCTTGCGGGCGAACTCGATGGCGACCGCGGGCACGTAGCCGCGCACGCTCGCGACCAGCGCCATTTTGACCAGCTCGAAGGCCTTGGCTTCGTCGTTGGCCTCATGCGCCAGGGCCGCGGCGAGTGGGCCGGCGAAGCCGTAGGAGATCAGGATGCCCAGGAACGTGCCGACCAGCGCCGAGGCGACGCGGGCGCCGATGGCGGCGGTATTGGCGCCCGCAATCGAGGCCATGGTGTTGACGATGCCCAGGACCGCCGCGACGATGCCGAAGCCCGGCAGAGAGTCGGCCATGCGCTGCACGGCGTGCGAGGGCTCGTGGATCTCCTGATGGAAGGTCTCCAGCTCCTGGTCGAGCAGGCTCTCGAACTCGTGCGGGTCGAGATTGCCGCCGACCATCAGCCGCAGGCAGTCCGTCATGAACTGGCGTAGATGGTGATCCTGCGCGATGCGGGGGTATTTCTTGAACAGCGCGCCGCCGTCCGGCGCGTCGATATCCGACTCGATCGCCATCAGGCCTTCCTTGCGGATCTTCACCAGGATCTCGTAGAGCAGCTTCAGGAGCGCGACGTAATCGTCATGCTCGTAGCGCTCCTGGCGGACCAGCGCGACGATGTCGCCGAAGGTGGCCTTGACGATCTTGATCGGGTTGCTGGTGAGAAACGCGCCGAAGGCGGCTCCGACGATGATCAGGAATTCCGCCGGGTGCCACAGCGCGAGCAGTCTCCCGCCCTCGATGATGAAGCCCACGATCACGCAGCCGAGGACGACGACGCTGCCGATGATCTGGATCATCGGAACCCCCGCGCCCCGGTACCGAGCCTCGAGCGCGGCGGACGAAGGGCCACAGACAGCGGCCCCGGCGCGCGGTTCGGCCCGCAGGACGGGGCCGGCAGTTGCCCAGGACGTGCGCCTAGGGCTGAGAGATCTTGAATGATTCGGCGCTCGGGCATGGGCGTCCTATGAGAGTCAATCTCCCGGCTAAGCGGGCGCGGATCTCGAGAGCCGCGTATGCCTGTCAAGGAATGCCGCGAGCTATGCAGGGAGCGATCGTATGCGACCCGGTCCACTGTCCACCGCTACCGACGTGGGTATCGGCGTGCCCGGGCCGATCTTGAGCGTTCGGGGCCCTGAACTGTGACGCTGAGCGGTTAAACTGGGGGCTCCGCCCCTGGCTTGCGGCAAGGAGATCCCTGTGCTTGAGCTTCTCGACCGGCTGCCGCCGGATCCCATCCTCGGCCTGATGGCCGCGTATCGCGCGGACGACGATGCGAGAAAGATCGATCTGGGCGTCGGCGTCTATCGCGACGACCAGGGCAACACACCGGTCATGCAGGCGGTGCGTGCTGCGGAACAGACGGTCTTGGAGCGGCAGACGACCAAGACGTATGTCGCCCCGGCCGGAAATCCCGCGTTCAATGACGCGATGCGCCGCCTGGCGCTCGGCACGCAGGGTGCGCTTGCCGCGTCGGATCGGGTGTGCGCGGTGCAGGCGCCGGGCGGGTGCGGCGCGCTGCGTCTCGGCGCGGAGCTCATTCGTGCAGCGAAACCGAATGCCACGGTATACGTCAGCACGCCGACCTGGGCGAATCACGTGCCGCTGCTCTCCGGTTGCGGACTGAAGCTCGAGCGCTACCCGTATTACGATCCCGCCACCGGTGGTGTCGCCTTCGAGGTCATGATGTGCGCGCTCGATACGCTGTCGCCCGGCTCGGTGGTCCTGGTGCACGCCTCCTGCCACAACCCGACGGGCGCGGATCTCCAGGCTGCGCAATGGCGGGAGCTGCTGGGGTTGATGCAGCGGCGCGCGCTGCTGCCGTTCATCGACATGGCCTATCAGGGGCTCGGCGACGGTCTCGATGAGGACGCAGAGGGTCTGAGGCTGCTCTGCGCAGCGCTGCCCGAAGCGTTGATCGCGGTTTCATGCTCCAAGAATTTCGGCCTCTACCGCGAACGGGTCGGCGGTCTGATCGCGCTCAACCAGAGCGCCGCGGCCGCGGGCGCTGCGCTGACGCAACTGACGCGAATCGCCCGCGGTCTATATTCGATGCCGCCGGACCACGGCGCCGCCATCGTTGCTGAGATTCTAGGCAGCGATACGCTCCGCGCCGCGTGGCGCAGCGAGCTCGACGGGATGCGCGCGCGCATCGCCCACCTGCGGGCCGCGACCACCGGGGCGCTGGCCGAGGCCTGTCCGGACGAGGACTTCAGCCACATCCAGCGCCAGCGCGGCATGTTTTCCTATCTCGGCATCAGTCCGGAAGCCGTGCGGCGGCTGCGCGAGCAGCACCACGTGTACATGACGGAAGACAGCCGCGTGAACGTCGCGGGCTTGCGGCTGGAGAACATCCCGTATTTCGCTGCGGCGGTCGCCGCCGCGGGTGGCGCGCGTTGAGCCGGGCCGGAGCCCGGATCCGGCGCTTCTTTAATAGGCGCCCGGAGGCTGCGGGACGCTCTTGCGCTCCAGTGTCATGAAGGTGAACGCGTAGGCGTTACGCTCGCCTGAGGGATGGCGTTGGCATTCGACGTCCGCCCACTGAGTGGGATCGAGCGCCGGGAAAAACGTGTCACCGGCGATGTCCGCATGGACCAGTGTCAGATAGATGCGGCGCGCGAACGGCATCAGCAACCGGTAGACCTCCGCGCCGCCGATCCCGATCAGCTCATCGGCATCGCGCACGCAGCCGAGCGCCTGACCGAGGGAGTGAACGGCGAGCACACCGTGAGCGCTCCAGTGGCGATTACGAGTCAGCACCAGGTTGGGTCGCTCCGGCAGAGGCCGGCCGATCGACTCGAAGGTCCTGCGCCCCATCAGGATCGGCTTGCCGAGCGTGAGGGTCTTGAAGCGCCGCAAGTCCTCCGACAGCCGCCACGGCAGGGCGTTGTTGCGGCCGATGCAGCCGTTCTCGGCCATGGCCACGATCAGCGAGACCTCGGGCTGCTGCAGGACGATCATGGCGCCGCCCGCCGGGCGCGGGCGGCGCTGCGGGTCGAGACGGTCGAGGTGCTGCGCGCCATGGTGCGTCTCAAATCTCCACCACGGTGTTCAGGGAAATCACTCCACGCGGCGGCATGCGGAAGAATTCCGCGGCCTGAGCACTGTTGCGCTGCATGCGCGCGAACAGGGTCCGCTGCAATCCGCGCCAGCCGCGCACGTCGCGCGCGCGCACCACGTGTTGGCCCACGAAGAACGAGCTGTCCTCGACGAATACCGTCAGGCCGCGAGCACGGCAGCCGCGCAGCGCCTCGCCGACGTCCAGAGTCTCCATGAACCCGAAGCGCGCCGTAACCAGATAGATCCCCGGCACGGTCTCTTCGATCTCGACCCGGTTGGCCGGATCCTGGCGCGGCGTGCGCAGGACCTCGAGGTTCAGGATGATGAGCCGCTCATGCACCACGTGGTTGTATTGGAGATTGCCGATCAGCGCCGAAGGGACCAGATCGGGCGTGCTGGCCAGAAACACCGCGGTTCCCGGTACGCGGCGCACTCCGGCCAGCAGATTCGGCAGCTCGGCGCATGGAACCGCCTGGCGCGCGAGCGCGGCGCGCAGCTCCAGCCGGCCGTTGCGCCAGATCGTGAACGTCATGAACAGCACCGTCGCCAGGGCCAGCGGAATCCAGCCGCCGGTGGGTACCTTGGTCATGTTGCCGGCCACGAACGTCGCATCCACCACGAACATCAGGCCGAACAGCAGCACCACGCTCCACTTGCGCCAATTCCATTGCGCCAGCGCCACGAACGCCCCGAGCACGGTCGTGATCAGCATCGTGCCGACCACTGCCGAGCCGTAGGCCGCCGACAGCGCGTGCGTCGAGCGGAAGCCGACTACGAAACCCACTACGGCGGCGAATACCATCCAGTTCACGACCGGCACGTAGATCTGCCCGAGCTCGGTGGCCGAGGTTTGCAGGACACGGATGCGCGGCAGCAAATCGAGCTGGACAGCCTGGCGGGCTATGGAAAACGCCCCCGAGATCACCGCTTGCGAGGCTATGACGCTGGCCGCCGTGGCCAGGATCACCATCCACGGTAACTCCGAGGCGGAGACCATGTGGTACAGCGTTTGCGGGATGTAATGGTCCTGCGCGAGCTGCAGCGCGCCCTGGCCGAAGTAATTGAGCAGCAGCGCCGGCCAGATGAGCGAGAACCAGGCGAAACGGACCGGTCCCTTGCCGAAGTGTCCCATGTCGGCGTAGAGCGCCTCGCCGCCGGTGATGCACAGGAACACCGCGCCGATCACCGCCAGCGCGACTCCAGGCCGCCGTGTCAGCAGATCGATGCCGTAGAACGGGTTGATCGCATACAGAACGACCGGATCGGCGCGGATCGCCACGATTCCAGTCGCCGCCAGCACCACGAACCACAGGATCATGACCGGACCGAACAGAGCGCCGATGCGGGCCGTGCCACGGCGCTGGTAGGCGAACAGCGCCGCGATGACGCCCAGGGTGAGCGGCACCACCGCGTCATTGAAGCCCGGGCTGATCGCCCGTAAGCCTTCGGCGGCGCTGAGCACGGTGATCGCGGGTGTGATCAGCGAATCGCAGAAGAAGAAGGCCGTGCCGGCGAGCGCCAGACCCACCACGGCCCGCGCCCAGAGGCTGCCGGCCACGCTCTTGCGTTGCGCGAGCGCGAACATCGCGAGAATCCCGCCCTCGCCCTCGTTGTCGGCGCGCATGATGACGCTGACGTACTTGATGGTCACGGAGAGCGTCAGCGCCCAGAAGATCAACGACAGCGCCCCGAGCACCGCCAGGCGATCGAAGTGTCCCGCCTCGGTCAGGGTCTCCTCCAACGCATACAGCGGGCTGGTGCCGATGTCGCCGTACACGACGCCGGTCGCGCCGACGATCGCCGCCAGCGATAGTGCGCGCGCTTGCGACGCGCTCGTACTCATCGACCGGCCGTGGTCTTGGCGCGGCGCTTGCGGGCCGTGCGGCGCTTATCGGCTCGCGTCTTGGTCGGCCGCTTGCCGGCGCGCTTGGCCTGCGCAGGTTTTTTTTTTGGCGGCCAGAGCATGCTGCCGCGGCACTCGGGATGCCCGCACCGGCAGGCGTAGATCTGGTCGGCATCGGGCGGGTCGTCGGGCGAGCGCGCCAGCTGATAGTCGTAGTTGAGTTCCTCCCCGGGCTCGATGGTGCGGATGGCCTCGATGTAGACCCGTTTGGTCTCGATCACCGTCTCGCAATTGGGCTTGCACGAGTGATTGATGAATCGGGCATCGTTGCCGCCCGCGCCCGCGTCGATGACGGTGCGCGCATCGACGATGAACAGGAACGTATGGTTGTCGCGTGAGTCGCGGTCCTGGTAGCGCCGGTCGGCCTCGCGATGCGAGACCCGCTCGCCCAGGTACTCCACGATGCGAGTGCCCTTGCGGATGCGGCGCAGCGCGAACGCGCCGCGGCCGTGCACGCGCGAACGGCGGACCGCGAAATACGGCGCCCGACGCGGGGTGCGCTTGCCGGGCGCGCGCGGCATATCAGACCGCCACCGGCGCCGTGATGGCCGGGTGATGCCGGTAGTTCATGAACTCGAAGTCCTCGAATGCGTAGTCGAAAAGGGTCGGAGGGCGCCTGCGGATGCGCAGTTGTGGCGGCGGGAACGGGTCGCGCTGGAGCTGCACGCGCGCCTGCTCGAGATGATTGCGGTAGAGATGGCAATCCCCGCCGGTCCAGATGAACTCCCCGGGCGCGAGGTCGCATTGTTGCGCGACCATGTGAGTCAGGAGAGCGTAGCTGGCGATATTGAAGGGCACGCCGAGAAAGACATCGGCGCTGCGCTGGTAGAGCTGGCAGGAGAGTTTGCCCGCGGCGACGTGGAACTGGAACAGGACGTGGCACGGCAGGAGGCGCATGCGCTCCAGATCCCCGACGTTCCAGGCGCTCACCACGATGCGCCGAGAGTCCGGATCGCGCCGGATCAGGTCGATGGCGGCGGCGATCTGATCGACGGTGCGGCAGTTCGCGGCCGACCACGCGCGCCACTGCTTGCCGTAGACCGGACCGAGCTCGCCGTGCTCATCGGCCCATTCATCCCAGATGGTCACGCCGTGCTCGCGCAGCCAGGCGACATTGGTTTCCCCCCGCAGGAACCACAGCAGCTCGCAGACCACCGAACGCAGGTGAATGCGCTTGGTCGTGACCAGCGGAAAGCCCTGCGACAGGTCGAAGCGCAGTTGCTCGCCGAAGAGCGCGAGCGTTCCGGTCCCGGTGCGATCCCCCTTGGGCGTGCCGCTCTGGAGGATGCGGCGCATCAAGTCCAGATACGGACGCATCGCGGCTCAGCCCGCGGCGGCGTAGTTACCTGACGGCACGCGGGCCCGATAGGCGTAGATCAGCAGCACGATCCCGATCACGATCATCGGGAAGGACAATACCTGCCCCATGGTCAGCCAGCCCCAGGCGAGATACCCCAGCTGCGGATCGGGCAGGCGCACGAACTCGACCGAGAACCGGAATATGCCGTAGAGCAACAGGAACAGGCCCGAGGCGGCCAGCCGCGGCTTCGGTTTGGAGGTGAACAGCCACATCACCGTGAACAGGACGATGCCCTCCAGGAAGGCCTCGTACAGTTGGGAGGGCTGACGCACCACGCCCTTGTAGAGAAAGCCCCACGGCAGCGTGGTGGGTTTGCCCCACAGCTCGCCATTGATGAAATTCCCCAGGCGCCCGAAGAACAGCCCGAGCGTCGGCAGCGGCGCGGTGAAGTCGAAAACATCGCCCGCGCTGCGGTGGCGGCGCATGGCGAACACCGTCATCGCCAAGATGACCCCGAGCAGGCCGCCGTGGAAGGACATTCCACCGTCCCAGACCTCAATGGGGTACCAGGGGTTATGGGCCGTCCAGAACGTCATGCCGTAGAATATGACGTAGCCGATGCGGCCCCCGAGGATCACCCCGAGCATGCAGTAGAAAATCAGATCATCGACGTCCGTCGCCGTCCAGGTGGACACGCGGCGGGATGCCCGGTAGCGCGCGAGCAGCCATGCGCCGGCGAAGCCGAGCAGGTACATGATCCCGTACCAGTGCACCTTGAGCGGGCCGATGCGAAACGCGATGGGATTGATGTCTGGGTATATGATCATAGGGGTGAAGTGTATCCGACCTCGTCGCCGATGCGGCAAAAGAAAGCCTTGAGATAGCGAGTTTCGGGGATGGCGGGGTGGATGGGGTGATCGGGCGACTGGCCGCCGGCCTCGAGGATCTGCACCTCGCGCCCGACATGGCGGGCGGCGGCTTGCAGTATCCCGATCAGCGCGTCGGCCGACAGATGGTATGAGCAGGAGCACGAGACCAGCAGCCCATCCTCGGCGAGCACGCCCATCGCCAGCTGATTGAGCTTGCGGTAGGCCGCCTGACCGCGCGGGATGTCCTTCTTGCGCTTGATGAACGCCGGGGGGTCCAGCACCACCGTGTCGAATCGCTCGCCGCGCTCGCGCAGGGCCGTGAGCGCCTCGAATGCATCGGCACGCAGTGTCCGTAACTGCAGTCCGTTGCGTTCCGCATTGCCCTGGGCGTATGCCAGCGCAATCTCAGAGGCATCGACGCAGCAGGCCGAGGCTGCGCCGGCCGCGAGCGCCCTCAGGCCCCAGGCGCCGACGTAACTGCAGACGTCGAGTACCCGTGCCCCGGGCGGCAGGAACCGCGTCAGCCGTGTTCGATTGGCGCGTTGGTCGTAGAACCATCCCGTCTTCTGCCCCGCCTGCAGCGGAGCGCGGAAGTCCAGGTTCGCCTCGCGCACCGTGAGCTCCGCGGGTATCTCGCCGAAGGCCGCGTGCGTCTCCTGGGGCAGTCCCTCCAGAGTTCGGGCGCCGGAATCGTTTTTCCAGAAGAGTGCCGTCGGCGCAAGGCAGTGGCGCACCGCGGCTTCGACCGTCTCGCGCAGTGTCTCCATGCCGGCCGTGGCGATCTGTCCGACCATGATCCCGCCGTAGCGGTCGAGCACCAGTCCCGGCAGACCGTCGGACTCGCCGAAAACCAAGCGATCGTACGGTTCGCCGTGCAGACGCTCGCGCAGCGCCAGGGCGCGCCGCAATCGCCTCTCGAGCAATGCCTGATCGATGGGCAGGGACGCCGCGCGGCTCACGATGCGCGCACAGATCAGGGCATGCGGATTGACGTAGGCGTGGCCGAGGAACTGTCCGCGGTAGGACTCGACGCGCGCCAACTCGCCGACAGAAAATGCGCGCAGCGGTGTGGCGTCGGCCACCTCGTTGCTGAATACCCACGGGTGACCTGCGGCGATGCGCCGTTCCTCGCCGCGCTTCAGGCGCAGCGCGTGGTCGGAACGTGTGGCGGACTCGGCAATGGCGGCGGGAGCGGTCACGGCAGTGGCGGTATCGGTGAGGGGGCGGGCAGTATACAGGCCGCAAATGCCCGCGCGCGCTATGCTTCGGGCCTGGATTGCGGCCCGCGTTCGGCCGTGGGTTCGATTGAGTGTTCGCGCCGCCCCGCCCCCCGCCGGAGGTTCGCCACAGCGCCGCGCCCGGCCCGCAGGAGAGTGCCGCACAGTCGGCGCTGAACTCGCCATGATGGCGACGGCCGCGGCGATTGGCCGTGTGCCGGCGCCCGGCGGGCCGGATGGCCTCTTCAGGCCCGGGGGCGGATCGATCCGGCTCCGGGGCCGGCCGTGTATCTGCGACCCGGCGCCTGGCTCTGTCAAGAGGAGTGTCATGCAAATCCGACATGTGAATGCCGACGGCTCGCCGCGATACACCAATCGGCTCGACGCCGAAAGCAGCCCCTATCTGCGCCAGCACGGCCATAATCCGGTGGATTGGTACCCCTGGGGTGACGAGGCGTTCGCCCGCGCGCGCGATCTCGGCCGTCCGGTGCATCTGAGCATCGGGTATGCGGCGTGCCACTGGTGTCACGTGCTCGCCGCCGAGAGCTTCGAGGACGAGACGACGGCGCGCGTGTTGAACGATTCCTTTGTCAACATCAAGGTGGATCGCGAGGAGCGTCCGGACATCGATCGGATCTACCAGATCGCCCAGCAAATGCTGACTCATGGCCCGGGCGGCTGGCCGCTCACGATGTTTCTGACGCCCGAGGGTGTGCCGTTCTTCGGCGGCACCTATTTCCCGCCCGAGCCGCGGCACGGCTTGCCGGCGTTCAGGGAGCTTCTCGCGCGCGTGGCGCAGTACTATCAGGCGCACCACGAGCCGCTGCGCGCGCAGGGCGAGTCTCTGGCGGCGGCGTTCGCGAGCATCGATCCGCCGGCGCCGGCATCGGATCTGGTCCTCAACGAGGCGCCGCTCGAGAGTGCGCGCGCGGCGCTCGAGCGCAGCTTCGATGGGGGCCGGGGCGGGTTCGGCGACGCGCCGAAGTTTCCGCATCCCGGCTCGATCGAGAGCCTGATGCGCCACTGGCATCGCAGCGCCGGGCACGAGCAGCCGGACCTGCGCGCGCTGTACATGGCGAGCCTCACGCTCACACGCATGGCCGAGGGCGGCATCCACGATGCGCTCGGCGGGGGCTTCTGCCGCTACTCGGTCGACGCCGAGTGGACGATTCCGCATTTCGAGAAGATGTTGTACGACAATGCGTGGCTGCTCGGCGTCTATGCCGATGCTTACGTGGCGAGCGGCGATGCGCTGTATGCCGGCATCGCCCGCGATACGGCCGAGTGGATGCGGCGCGAGATGCAGTCGCCCGAAGGCGGCTTCTACTCGAGTCTCGACGCGGATTCCGAGGGTCACGAGGGCAATTTCTACGTCTGGGATCGCGAGCAGATTCGCGCGACGCTGGAGCCGCGGGAGTATGCGGTGTTTGCGCCGCGCTTCGGGCTCGATCTGCCGCCGAATTTCGCGGGTCGCTGGCATCTGTACGGGGCGCGCGCCCCGCGCGAACTCGCCGAGTCGCTCGGTGTATCCGAGCCGCAGCTCGAGGCGCTGCTGGCGAGCGCGCGCGCCAAACTGCTCGAGGTGCGGGAGCGGCGCCCGCGTCCATCGCGCGACGAGAAAGTTCTCACGGCCTGGAACGGGCTCGCAATCGGCGCGCTGGCGCGTGCGGCGCGCGCGCTGGAGTGTCCGCAGCTCGAGACTTCGGCGACCCGGGCGCTCGAGTTCGCGCGCTGCGCTTTGTGGCGCGACGGCCGGCTGGCGGCGACCTACAGCGGTGGACGGGCGCGTCTGAACGCCTATCTCGATGATTACGTATTTCTGGCCGACGGGGTCCTCGAGCTGCAACAGCTGCGCGTGCGGGCCGACGAGCTGGCGTTCGCCCGCGAGTTGATCGAAGTGGTGTTGCGTCACTTCGCCGCGCCCGACGGCGGCTTCTTTTTCACCTCCGATGATCACGAGGCGCTGCTGCATCGGATGAAGACCTTCGCGGACGAGTCGCTTCCGGCCGGCAATGCCGTGGCCGCGCGCGTGCTGCTGCGTTTGGGCTACCTGCTCGGCGAGAGCCGCTATATCGAAGCGGCCGAGCGCACGCTCCGGGCGGGTTGGGCGTCCCTGGAGCGCCATCCGCAAGCGCATACCACGCTGCTCGGGGCGCTCGTGGAGTTGTTGCACCCGCCCGAGATCGTGATCCTGCGGGGCGAGCGTGCCGCGATCGAGGCGTGGCGCCGCGAGCTCGAGCGGGTTTATGCGCCGGGGCGGATGGTGATCAGCGCGAGCGCGGATGCGCACGATCTGCCGCCGGCGATCGCCTCGAAGTCGCCGCGCGGGCCGGCCGTGGCCTACGTATGCCGCGGCAGTGTCTGCGGCGAGCCGATCGAGTCTTTCGCCGCCCTGGCCGAGGCGCTGCGCGCCTAGGTCAACAGCTCGACCGTGCCACCGATGGCCGCAGTGTTGATGGTGAACGTGCGCTCGGTGGCGAAGCGCTGCAGGTAGTGCGGGCCGCCGGCTTTCGGTCCGGTGCCGGACAGTCCCTGGCCGCCGAAGGGCTGGACGCCGACCACGGCGCCGATCATATTCCGGTTGACGTAGGTGTTGCCGACCGGCAGGGAACGGAACACGTGCTCGGCCAGCGACTCGATCCGGCTGTGTACGCCGAGCGTCAGACCGAAGCCGGTGGCGCGGATGGCCTCCAGTACCCGCGGCAGCTGCTCGGCGCGGTAGCGGGCGATGTGCAGGATGGGGCCGAACTCCTCGGTCTTGAGTTGATCGAGAGCGGTCAATTCGAACAGGTGCGGGCCGAAGAAGTGTCCGTTGGCAGGGCAATGATCGGTCGCGCAGGCATACAGGATTTTCGCCTCGCGGCGCATGCGCTGGGCATGGCGGGTGAGCTTCGCGTGGGCTTCGCCGCTGATCACCGGTCCGACGTCGGTGGCAGGGTCCCGGGGATCGCCGATCGTCAGGCAGCGCATTGCGCCGATCAGCATCTCGATCACCCGCCCGGCGATCTCCTCCTGCACGTACAGCACCCTCAGTGCCGAGCAAC
>JAJZZR010000466.1 GCA_021797465.1 Pseudomonadota bacterium
GCGCCCGAAGCGCTTCTTCGGCGCGGCGCGCAACATCGAGGAGGGCGGAAGCCTGACCATCCTCGCCACCGCGCTGATCGACACCGGCTCGAAGATGGACGACGTCATCTACGAGGAATTCAAGGGCACCGGCAACAGCGAAATCCACCTGGACCGGCGCATCGCCGAGAAGCGGGTATTCCCGTCGGTGAACATCAACCGCTCGGGCACGCGCAAGGAGGAGCTCATCACCGATTCGGGCGAGCTCGCCAAGATGTGGATCCTGCGCAAGCTGCTGCACCCGATGGATGAGCTCGCGGCGATCGAGTTCCTGCTCGACAAGCTCAAGGACACCAAGTCGAACAGCGAGTTCTTCGAATCGATGAAACGCTGAGACGCTGTGGGAATCCGCATAAGGATTCCGCGTGGTGCAGGTCTCAATGTCGAGCCTGCGGCCGCAACGCAAGACCGCCGAACGAGCCGGCCACACCCCATCTACGGAGTGAGCCGGCGAGGCGGGACTTGCCTCTCTGGAACCCGAACCGGGGCGAGATGAGCCGATCGCCGGCGCTCGTGCGCCGTCTACTGCCCCCTCGAACCCACCAGCGGCATCTGTGACCGATTATGGAGCCGCGTGATCGTGCGCGATGACGCTCCGGCCTTCAGGTACATTCACACCGGGCGATGAGGTAATCGGGTTGATAGAGGTCCTCCACCGAGGGTGATCAGGGTCAAAGCCGGGCAGCCCACGGGAGGTGAAAATTCGTCCATCCCGAGGGCGCCGCGAACTGAATGGCCGCGGTCATGAAAAGCAAGCCGGCCGCGCTGACGCGCGTCGCCAGTCCCGCAATCAACAGCATCGATGGCACGACTTGCGCTGCGGCATCGAGATGCGCCAGGACGTCCGGTATCCGAAAGCCGTACTGATGGCCGAGGAGGTGTAGCTTGAAAACCGACTCGAGCAGCGCATCCGCCACCGGCGCGCTCTGCCGGGTAATCTTCACGAACCGCCCAGAGCCCGGATGAGGAGCGCCCGTACGGCACGCAGAGCCTGATCGCCGCGTTCGCCCATCAGGCCGCGCAGTTCGGGCGGCAGGTGATCAAGAGGATCGCCGCTGGTCTGAAATGCATAATAGTCGAACAGGTTTCGCCACACAGCGCGCTGCCCGGCCGACGTCTCGCGGAACGAAAATACCGCGTGCAGCAAGCTGTCCAGGGGCGACAGGGAAAACTTGTTGTCATCCCACCAGTAGTTCACAAGCACGTTGAATGCCGCGAGCGACTCGACGCCGTGCCACCAACCGTACGGAATGAACAACGCATCGCCAGGCCCCAGCTCAACGACGTGCGCGTGTTGCTGTGCCAGGCGAAATCTCGGGTAGCGGACATAATCGGGCGCGTCGGGTCGCACCATGCTGACCGGCACGCCGGCCAAAGTGACGTCCAAGGAGCTCGGGTACAGATTGGGCAGTTGCTCAGGTGGGTACAATGTGAAGCGGCGGCTGCCGGCAACCACACAAGCAATATTGCTGTAAAAGTCGAAATGAGTCTGCACGGTGACTCGGTTGCCTATCCAAATTCGCGGCGCGATGGCCCGATCGACAAGTTCCAGCGTATGAAACCTGGTGAAGGTTGGCAGACAGTCCGGCAGGTGCGCCGATTCAATGTAGATAGCAGGCGCCGCGGGATCGCCGAGATGATCGAGTAAGGCATGCAGTCCCACGGCAAGACTCGCCGGCCGCCGTTGGAAATTCGGACTGCGCATATCTTCCCGATAGAAGAACTTGCCCTTGACGGAAGCCGGAGCGGTTATGAGCGGAACCGGACCGCCCTGCTCGAGCCCCAAAAGATAACCGGCGAGCGCGTCGGGCGATTTGAGGCCTTCGACCACCGCCTGCCACTGCCGGATCGACCCGCGTAGCACCGCTGGACGACCGGTGGGAAAAATCCGTTCGCGGAACGTCCGTGCATCCACGTCGCGCCACTCGGCTACAAGATTAGACATATCGGGAACTCTCCTCGGCGGAGGATCGGTGGACGGTGGGTGGGCGAGCAATTGGTCCGGTTGCCGCATGCGAACGGCCGCAGTCGATCATGGTCGAGATTACCGTCATCCGGATTACCACCGAAACGTCGAGCCCTCCGGTGCACGCGGCACGGACGCCGCAGTGTAGTTTCTCAGGTGCCGTAACGACAGCGCGCTGTACAGTGAGGATAAGGTCGCCGGTGCCCCGATCGGGAAGTAGCCGCAACCGCACAAGGTCCGGGCGATGCGCTGCCGCGGGCCGAAGGCGAGCAATAAAGGCACGCGCCGGCGGCGTCTTGTGTTGCATGCCCTCGGGCGGTCTGCCGTGAATGCGGCCGCGCGCGACGAACGCCAGTGAGCGATCAAGCCCCTTTTCAAGACGTTGCCGCGGAATCAGAAACTCAACACTTGCCTCGGCACCTCTGCGACCGCAGCCGGGACTCGGGTGTGGACCGCATTGATCGCGATGCTGATGGCGCGCGACGCGCACTGGACGGCGCACTGGAGCCGCTCGACGCCGGATCCGGTGGCATGGCGGGTCGCGCATCCGCTCACGTCCCAAAAGATGTTGCCTATGCGCAACGCTTGTCTCTCAAGGGGGCGCGTGACTGCCAGGACCCTGGGCGGGGATCGCGGCCTATTCACCTGGAGAGCATCGGGGATCTGGACTTGTTCGCGAGCACAAAAACGGCGCCGATAACGCAAAAAAAACGATTCACCGCCTCAGTTCAGGCCAATTCGAACGGCGGCGACCCTGGGAACCCCATACCGTCCGCCCGGCCGCAGGGCGGGGCCAAGGCCGCCCGAAAGATTCGTGTGATTGTTGACAAATGGCAAAACCTGATCTAGCCTGCCACAAACTGTAACCGTTTACATCTCGCGCGCAATCGGTTACATCGTGAGGAGGGGGTACGTCTGCCATGAATCTACGGGTCACTAGCCTGCTGCTTCGCAGCCGGGAGCCGCGTCGCGGCAGCATTACGCCCACTCGCAGGCGAAGGCTCTCGCTATCGACGTAGCCTTGATCGTCACAGATCGATCTTCACCAACGCGTCCGTTTTGATTCCATTGAGGGGGGATTACGATGACTCAGTTACGCAATCAGCGCCGTAGCCTTGTCGCAAGTTTCGTGGCAGCGACGCTTGCAGCGAGCACCGCGGCGCTCGTGCCGCATGTGGCCCAGGCGCAAATGGCCAGCGCAACCCTCGAGGGTACCGCACCTCCGGGAACCAAGATCGTTGCCACCGATATCGCCACTGGTGCCAGCCGCGTGACGATCGCCTCAAAGAACGGCAATTATATTTTGATCGGACTCCCGCCTGGCCGCTACCGCGTAAAGGCGGGAACACAGATCCAAGAACTGACGCTCAGTGTCGCCTCGACACTGGTCTTTGATTTCACCAATACCCAGCTGCGAGCCGCGGAACTGAAGCAGATCACGATTTCGGGCCGCCGGCTCATCGATGTGAAAACGCCGGCGGTCGGTGGCATCGTGACGCATCGGATGATCGAAACCGTTCCCGAGATCACCCGCAACTTCCTTGGATTCGCGGATATCCTGCCGGGCATCAGCTTTACGTACAACAACGGCGATACCTCGTTCCGCGGCGGAACTCAGGAATCCGAGAACGACAACGTCTATATCGGCGGCATGCCGATGACGAATTTCATCCAGGGTGGAATCATCGGCCAGGGTGGACCGGGGAAGAATCCGAACTTGGGCGATCCGGGCAATCCATTCCCGCAGTCGGCTATAGCTTCGTATCGCGTCATCAATTCGAACTACAGCGCGCAGTACGCGCAGGCATCCAGCGCGATCATCGTTGCCCAGACCAAATCGGGAACGAACCACTTCCATGGGAACGCCTTCGTAAGTTTCACCAACCAGAATCTACGGGCCTTGACGCCCGCGGAGCAGTACGCAACCACCCCGGGCGATCCCAAGGCGGCGGGCTCCCAGGACCTGGACTACGGCGTGTCCGCCGGCGGTCCCATCATCAAGAACAAGGCTCATTATTTCTTCGCTTACGAGCACAAGTTCCTGACGCTTCCGAACACGGTCTATCCGTCCACTGGAAACGGTATTCCGACGGTCTCTGAGCTCAAGCCGTTGCTGCCGGCGAACGTCTGGTCGCAATTCGGTCCAACCGAAAATCCGTTCCACGAGAATCTTCTGTTTGCCAAGATCGATTACGAACCGGGCGAAAACGATCGACTGAGTCTGACCGATCTGTACCGTACCGAGAACATGATCAACGGCGCCTTCGGTCAGACTGCCGCGTCGGCCGCCAATGCGCAAATAAGTCGTTTCAATGAAGTCGGGCTTTCATGGCTGCACGCTTCGGAGCGATGGACGAACAAGCTGCATATTTTCTTTCAAACCTCGGACCGCGTGCCGCTGCCGTCGTCGACCAGGCCGCAGATCACCTATCAGTGGTTCAACCAAGGTCTGAATGCCACGCTCATCAATGTCAACGGGCAGAACGTCTACTCACAGTTCAAGAACAAGCAGAGGGTCATCTCCTTCTACGACAACGTAACGCTGCCGCATCTGCATTTTTTCGGGACGCATACGCTTCACTTCGGCGTAAGTTACCAGGGGGCACAGCTTTCCTATCAGGACGCCGGCCAGGGAGAGGAGATCTACTATGCGGTGGATTCAACCGGCACATACTCGACGCCGTATCAGGTCAGCTACACGGATTTGTATAAAGGTAACAAGCAGGTCACCGCCACCTCGAACGACAACCTGTTTGGGATCTATCTGCAGGACGATTGGGCGGTCAACAAGCATCTGACCTTCAATCTCGGCGCGCGTTACGACTATCAGACCGTGCCGATATGGCAGAATTTCGTGACGCCGCAGCCGATCGTCAGCGACATCTATGGGCCCTATTCACCGGGTTCCAGCGAGACGTACGCGCAGGCGCTTGCGCTCGGCGGCATCAATATCGCCAATTACATCAGCAATGGTCACAATCGCTCGCCGCAGAGCAATGAAATCCAGCCGCGACTCGGCTTTTCTTATGACATAGAGGGAAATGGCAAATACGTTATCTTCGGTGGCTATGCGAAGGCCTATGACTATAACAATTTCGACATCATGTCCCTCGAGACGACAAAGTCGGCGCTCGCCGAGCCGACGCTGGACTTCTACGGCGGCGGATATACCGTCAACAACTGCCTGACGGCGGCCAACGCCAGCCCCACCTGCCTTGCGTGGAATCCGGCCTACTCGAACCTCGCCAATCTTCAGGCGCTCACGACCACGCCTTACGGCGAGGTCGACATGGTCAACAACAACCTGAAGACGCCATATTCCAACCAGTTCAGCCTGGGGTTCCGTACGGTTCTCGGCGAGTGGAACGCGAGCGTCACTCTGTCGGTAATCAATAGCTACAACCGCGTCGTCGGTGAGCTCGGCAACCGCACCGCGACGGGCGCGTACTACGTCCCGAGCACCTGGGGCGCCGCAGGGGTAAATCCGGCGTGGGGCGGTATTCCGGGGACGACCGGCAATCTGGTGCTGTGGAACAACGGCGGGCGGGACACGAACAAGCAGATCCTGGTGTTCCTGGAGAAGCCGTACACGCGGCGGTCGGGGTGGAGCGCCACCATTGCGTACACGTATTCCGATGCGTACCAGAACGACTACTACTCGTATTTCTCGAACAACACGTATCTGTTCGACCTGCCAAAAGTGTCGATGTACCCGATGATTCCGAGCAGCGAGATTCCGAAGAATCGCCTGGTCGTCACCGGGTCGATCAATGGTCCGTGGGGAGTCGTCTATGGCGCCAAGTTGACCTTGGCGTCGCCAATCGGGTTCGGGGGCGCCGCGCCTTGCCCGACAACTCTGCAGCAATGTCACGGCTACTGGGATTTCCCGACGACCGGCTTTCCGACCTCGACCTGGGGCGAGCGAAACCTAGACCTCCAGGCGACGAAGTACTTTAAGTTGCCCTTGTATCGGAGCCGAGGGTATGTGCGTTTCGACGTTCTGGATTTGTTCAACACACCGCAATACGCGGCCGCAAATTTCAGTCCACAAGTCGGTCCGTCATTGCCGCCGCAGTACGTGACCAATGGGCCGATCTATGGCGTCCCTCTGACTCTGAAGATCACGGCGGGTATCAGCTGGTAGGCGCCGGTACCCGGTCGCCGGCTCTTGGGCCGGCGACCGGGTTGGCGATTCTCGGAGCGCACCATGAATAGCAATAGCATCCGTCGTCTGGTGATCGTCGGTGGCGGAACGGCGGGTTGGATGACAGCGACGGCGCTGCGGCGCCTGCTCTACCCGGAGCTGACGATCGAGGTGGTCGAGTCCGATGAAATCGGCATCATCGGTGTCGGTGAGGCGACGATCCCGCCGTTCCGCAGGCACAATGCGTTGCTCGGGATCGACGAGCGGGAGTTCGTGTGTGCAACCCAGGCGACGTTCAAGCTGGGCATAGAATTCAGGGACTGGACAAGACCCGGAGATTCGTACATCCACGGCTTCGGTCCGCTCGGACTGGATCTGGACGGGCAGCCCTTTCATCAGTACTGGACGCGGGCGTTGCAACTGGGTGTGGCCAAGGATCTCGGTCTGTACTCGTTCAATGTCCAGGCCGCCCGCCAAGGGCGATTCATGCCCACCCCGGCCGACGCGCCAAAGAACACGCCGCTCGAGGACATTGCCTACGCGTATCACTTTGATGCGGCGCTTTACGCCCGGTATCTGCGCCGGTTCGCGGAGGCCGACGGCGTGCGGCGCATCGAGGGTCGGATCGTCGACGTACGGCTACATCCGGAAACCGGTTTCGTCGATACTCTGGTGCTGCAGGACGGTCGCACGATCGCGGGAGATTTCTTCGTCGATTGTTCCGGTTTTAGCGGCCTGCTCATCGAACAGTGTCTGCACGCCGGGTACGAGGACTGGTCGCACTGGCTGCCCTGCGATCGAGCCTGGGCGGTGCCCTGCGAGAATGTCACGGCGCCTGCGCCGTACACGCGCGCGACGGCGCGTCCGGCGGGCTGGCAGTGGCGCATTCCTTTGCAGCATCGAGTAGGCAATGGGCATGTATTCTCGAGCCGCCATATGAGCGAGGACGAGGCGGCCGCCATGCTGCTCGCGAACCTGGAAGGACGGCCGCTCGCCGAGCCGAAGCTCATTCCGTTCAACGGCGGAAAACGTCGACGCGCCTGGATACGCAATGTCGTGGCCATCGGGCTCTCGGGAGGGTTCCTCGAGCCGATGGAGTCGACGGCAATTCACCTGGTGCAGACGGCGATCTCGAGGCTGGCGCTGCTCTTCCCCGAGCGGGACTGCAGCGAGACGTTGCAGAAGCGCTACAACGCGCAGATCGACCAGGATTTCACCTGGGTGCGTGACTTCCTCATTCTGCACTACCACGCAACGGAGCGTGACGACACCGAATTCTGGAAGCACTGCCGCAGCATGGAAATTCCCGATAGCCTCCGTGAAACCGTCGAACTGTTTCGCGACAGCGCACGGATCACGCCGAGCGCCGAGGAATTGTTCAAGACCGTAAGCTGGGCGCAAGTGATGATCGGTCAGCGCATCCAGCCGCGCCGGTACCCGCCCGTGATTGACCGGCTGAAGGATGCCGAGCTCAAGACGTTCATCAATCACGTGGAAGAGGTCATTCGCAGCTGCGTGGCGGTCGTGCCGCCGCAGGAAGCTTTCATCGCGCGGCACTGCAAGGCGCCGGCCCCTTAAGACTGTGGAGGAACAATCCGATGCGATCGGAAGGAGCAGATCGCGACCACCGGAGGCGACCGGTCGCCTTCGTGGTGCTGGCGCTCGCCGCGCTGTTGGCATTCATCGCAAAGGTCTCCGCAGCGGAGGTGATCCGCGTTGCGGCCGATGCCCCGGGAAAACCGTTCCCGCACTTTTGGCAGGAAATGTTCGGCTCGGGACACGCCACGCTCGCGATGCGCGCGGATTATCTACGCGACCTACGTGCGGTCAAACGCATCACCAATTTCCGCTACGTGCGCTTTCACGGCATTCTCGATCATGGCGTCGGCGTCTATACCCGAGACTACCTGGGCAGGCCGGTCTACAACTTCTCCAACGTCGATACGATCTATGACGGACTGCTGAAAAACGGAGTGATGCCCTTCGTCGAGCTGAGCTTCATGCCGCCGGCGATCGCGGCGAATCCGTACGATCGCTACGCCTTCTGGTACCGGCCGAATGTCTCCCCACCGCAGACCTATGGACGATGGGCCGCCGTCATCAAAACCTTCGCCCGACATCTGATTGCACGCTACGGGATCAACGAGGTGTCCAAGTGGTACTTCGAAGTATGGAATGAGCCCAACGAGACATTCCGGGGCGACACGTGGCGGCAACAGCACACATACTTTGGTCTTTATGACGCGACGGCGCGGGCGTTGAAGGCCGTCAGCCCTCGGCTTCGGGTCGGCGGCCCGGCGACGGCGCATGCGGCGTGGATCAGGGCCTTTCTGCACCATGTTGCGACCCACCACGTGCCCATTGATTTTGTCTCCACGCATGCCTATGCGGATGACAGTACCCGGGCGCTGTTCGGCCGGAAATTGCCGATCTCCTACAACGACCGCTTGTGCCTGGCGGTGAAACGCGTGCGCCGCGAGATCGACCAGTCGGCGCTGCCGAAGCTGCCGCTGTTCATCACGGAATGGAGCGTCATGGGGGAAGGCGACGCGCGTGACACTACGTATGTGGGACCTGCGGTCGCCGACGTCATCCGCCAGTGCGACGGCAGCGTACAGATGATGTCGTTCTGGACGTTTTCGGATGTCTTCGAGGAAGACGGACCGAACCCCGGACCGTTCGCGGGGGGCTTCGGCCTGCGCGCGTACGGCGGGATCAACAAGCCGAGCTATTACGCCTTCCAACTGCTGCACGAACTGGGACATAAACGGCTGGCGAACCCCTCCGACAACGCCATCGTGACCCGTACGCGCACGGGCGCACTGGTGATCGCATTGTGGAATCTCGTCGATCCGGGCGTCAAAGGTAGGCCTAAGACAGTGCGGCTCGAGGTGAGCGCCGTGTCGCCCAACGCGGCGGTAGCCCTGCAGTGCGTCGATCGCAAGCACGATAATGTGTTGCCTGTTTATCGGGCAATGGGCAGTCCTCGCTACCCGACGCGCAAGCAGGTCGCGGAAATGAACGCGGCAACGGCCCTGCCTGCGCCGCGGATCCTGCACTTGCGCGCTGGAGTGCTGACGCTGAAGTTACGGCGAAATGCGCTCATTTTGTTGCGAATCCATGCTGTTCGCAGTCGGACGCCCGGTGCGGCCGGGTGATGGGACGTTGCGCGTCTTCGGCAGCCAGGTCGGGTGGCCAATCGGGAGCGATGCCGGGGCCCGGATCGGAGCTGATGCGAGGGTGGCGTCAATGAGTGCTCCGTGCGAGTATTGGCCAAAGCCGCTCGACAGCGTTTATGTGCGCAAGTATCGCGACGCGCTACCGGTACCGCCGAAAGCACCGGTGGCGCATGACACGTTCGACGACCTGCCGACCGGTCCGAAGCCTAATCCGCCGGCGGCGGACTGCGTCAGCCGGAATGCTCCGGTCCGTCGTCGAGTCCATCACGGGCGCCTCGCGCTGGACTCGCCGTGCTCCGATGAGCGCAGGCCGTACGAGGCTGCCGGGAGGCCGCCGATTACCGAGCGCAACCGGCTGGTCGATCGCCGCTGAGCCGTGGATGTGCGCGCAACGCAAGAACGCACTGCCGAGCCTGTGCGCGAGCCCGGGGGATGGCGGGATCGCTGTGGAGCAGGTGAGCCTCGGGGGGAGCGTAAGTTTCCGGCCGGGCCGCGGCTCTGCTGCCGGTGCGGGTTGGCACGTGGCCATGCTCCGCGACGTTCAATGCCGGCAATCGCGCGGAGGTTCGTCACATGTTGGGTCGGCACTCGATGGCAGGCAATGAGGGTATGTCCATGATGAACAGGCGTCGCACTATGTTCCACTGGATCTTCGGGCTGGTGTCCTCGCTGCTTGTCGTATCAGGCTTCCACGGAACCGCGCATGCCGCCGCGGCGGCGGGAGCCGATGCTGGAGCGCCCGTGGAGCACATCGTGATCGATGCGCGCGCGGCGGGCCGCCCGTTCCCGCACTTCTGGGATCACATGTTCGGCTCGGGACGAGCCGCGCTCGTGTTACGCGCCAATTATCAGCGCGATCTGACCATGATGAAGGGCGCGACCGGCATCCGGTTTGTGCGGTTTCATGGCTTGCTGGATCGGGGCGTGGGATTGACAGGCAGACATACGGCGGCGTTCTACAACAAGTACTCCGCCGGCGCGCATCGGCCCGCGACCGGTTCGCCGTACAATTTTTCATATGTGGACCAGATCATGGACGCACTGCTTGCGCACGGAGTTCGCCCGTACGTCGAGCTTGATTTCATGCCGCCGGCGCTGGCGCGCAATCCGAAGATGGTGCAGTCGTTCTGGTATCACCCCGTCGTCTCGCCGCCGCGCAGCTACGCGCAATGGGATGACATGATCAAGGCGTTGGCGCGCAATTTCATCGCGCAGTACGGCATCAACGAGGTGGCGAAGTGGTATTTCGAGGTCTGGAACGAACCCAACCTCAGTTTCTGGGGCGGTGTACCGAAGCAGAGCACGTATTTCACGCTGTACGATCACACCGCCCGGGCCCTCAAGAGCGTCAGTAAACGCCTGCGCGTCGGCGGTCCGGCGACCGCGCAAGCCGCGTGGGTACCGGCGTTTCTGCGGCACGTGGCCAAGGATCACGTGCCGATCGATTTCGTGAGCACCCACGTCTACGGGAACGACACGGCCATGAATGTCTTTGGCCGCAACCAAAAGGTGTCGCGGCGGACCATGGTGTGCCGCGCGGTACGCAAGGTGCATGACGAGATCGCGCGCTCGCGCTATCCGCATCTACCGCTGGTCCTATCGGAGTTCAACGCCAGCTACAGCAACGAACCGGATGTGACCGATACGCCCTACATGGGACCGTGGATTGCCAGCACCATTCGCCAGTGCGCCGGCTTGGTGCACATGATGAGTTATTGGACGTTCTCGGATGTGTTCGAGGAGCAAGGCGTGGTCCGCAAGCCGTTCTACGGCGGTTTCGGCCTGATCGCCGAAGACAACATTCGCAAGCCGGCGTTCGACGCGTTCGCGCTACTGCACCGCCTGGGCCATGTACGCATGATGCCGGGAATCAGATCGGCGCTGATCACCCGCCGGCGCGACGGTTCGCTGGTCTTGGCGCTGTGGGACTACTCGCCGCCGGACGGCACGGGACCGAAGTACACGCCGCCGCCGGCGCACCGGTCATCCCGTGTATTTGCGATCTCCGTGCGCGACTTTCCGCCGCGCGCACGCGGATTCTTGTGGCGGGTTGATGGCGACCACAGTGACGTACTGCGCGCCTTTAATGCGATGGGACGCCCCCGCTGGCCGACGCGGCAACAGATTGCCGTGCTCAAGGCCGCCGGGCGGCTGGCGCCGGCACGGCCCGTGCAGCTTGCCGACGGGCGCATCACCGTCAGAGTTCCGCAACATGGGCTTGCGCTGCTGCTGCTGGATCGGCGGTGAGCGATCTGCACGATTGGGCCGCCGGTGTTCGCAATCGCTGCGGGGGTTCAGGGCGGCGCGGGACGGGTCATGCGGACGCGAGCGGGGCGACGATCAGTGTGGGGTAAGATCGGGAGGATGAGTCGGCGCCGGGAAGCAGAGCGCGCCGTCGTGACGCTCATGCGTCAGAACTTGTAAAGTATGCGCAATTGTCGATCGGTTCCGCAGCGCGCCAGCAATCGATGGCCGGCGGCACGCCCCCGCCGGGAATGAGTTCCCGGTCGCGGCGTGCGGTATCCGGGCGGCACACGGGCGGTTCCCCGGGGGCGTCCCGCGACTGGCGCTGCCGCGGGCGACAGTGGCATTGATGGCGCTGGGCCGGATAGAGCGACGATTTCCAGACTTGCGGGAATGTGTCGGTCAAGCTGAGAAGATTGACGTCGTATGATCGCGCAGGCGCGTTTGATCGTTGTGTGGTCAAATGGGAGACAGTATTCGGGTCGGGTTCTTCTGTAGCAGGTATCGCTTGCCATGCAATCGGTGACCACGACGCGGCATGACGCGGATTTTGTTGAGCACAGCCTCGACGAACCCGAGGACGGTCTTGTTCCGCGGCTTGCGCCGGGCGGTGTTCAACGCTCCGCTGCCAACCGGGAGCTTCCGCAACGGACGGTTAGCGTCGCGCGTGAAGCTCGCGCGACGCTACGGCTGGGTGAGCTTCGGTCCTCTTGTGGGGCGCTGGTCCGGCCCCCCGGTCGAATGCCGGCCGGCCAACCGTCCGCACTGCACCATGTTGCGATGGCGACACCGTCCAAGAAGGATCTCGACCTCCGGGTCGATCCGCATCTGATCGTTGGGCAAGTTGCGACTGCGAAGCGCGCGACGGCCGCGCTGCATCGAGCAGCGTTGTGCGCCGCTGTCGTTTCCCCCTGCGAAACCGGGAGGACGAGGCGGGAACGCGCATCACCGGTCGCCCCGCAGGTAGTCTGTAAGTACCGAAATTCCGGGAGCGTGTACGCGACGGCGAATGAGCACGGCGGACCGGTCGTGCCCAGGCGCATCTCATGCCAGGTGTCCGCACGCCTTGCCTGGACACGAACCCCAGAGAGACGGCGCCGTGGGTCGCCGCTACACTTTCGTCTTTACTCACACGTTTCGGCGAAGAGCCCGTTTTCACGAGTGCCAAAGGAGGCAGAGTTGGCCATAAGTATTCGTGATGTCGCGAAGCTGGCTGGAGTCTCTACGGCGACCGTATCGAGAGTCATCAATGGCTCCGACGGGGTCACTGGAGCGGCGCGCGAGGCGGTTCTGCGCGCGGCGCGCGAACTGAAATATGTCCCGCACGCTGCCGCGCGAGCGCTCAGTACGGGTCGCACGCGCACCATCGCGGTTCTCTTGCCCGACATGCATGGGGCGTTCTTTTCCGAATTGATCCGGGAGCTGGATCAGTGTGCCCATGCACATGGACAAAGCCTGCTGGTCGCAAGCCTGCACGGGCGTCTGACCGAGGCGCCGAAGGTGTTCGCGCTCATCCACGGGCAGGTCGATGGGGTGATCCTCATGGCCCCGTTCGTCGACGCGGATCGCCACCTTGCTCAATTGCAGTTCACAGTGCCGACGGTGCTCCTCAATGCGCCAGATTCCGTGGGCGATGCGCCGGCGATCACCATAGACAATGCCGGCGGTGCTTCGCAAGTTGCCCAGCATTTCGCGCAGCTCGGTTATAAGGATGTCGTGCATATCGCCGGACCGGCGGACAATTTCGATGCGGTCGAGCGAGCCCGCGGCTTTCACGCCGCTGCGCGCCGCCTGGGCATGACGGTGCAGCGCGATATCAAGGGTAACTACTCGGAAGAGGCGGGACGAGAGGCGGGCACGTACCTGGCGGGACGAGCGCGCCGGTCACGCGCGGTATTTGCGGCCAACGACAACATGGCGGTGGGCTGTCTCGAAGCGCTGGCGGCGGCCGGCGTAGCTGTGCCCGATGAGGTTGCTGTTGCTGGCTTTGACGACATCCCGATCGCGCGGTTTGCCACGCCACCACTCACGACAGTGCGACCACCGGTGGCGCAGCAGGGACTGGAGGCGTTCGAATGGCTTGTCACGGCCATCAATCGTCAGGGCCGGACGCGGACACGTCCGGGCCCACGCACACAGCCGCTGCCGACGACCTTGATCGTGCGCGGGTCGACGGACCCGGCCGCCGTGCTGCCGAACGCGCGCGCCGGGGTGCCTGGGGTCGGGCCGGTCCGAATGTAATGTCCAGGGGTCCGGCGTGTCGCCCAAATACGCGCTGACGCAATCGCCGTGAAATGAACAATGTGGCAGCCGATAGCCGTCAGTCATGTGTCCCGCTACGGCCCGGGCGCGAGTCCGCGCACCCAATGCTCGCGACGGCAACTCGTCGCCCTCGGCGGCGCAAAGCGCAGCACGGCGGGCGCGTGTGCGGCTCCGATCAGCGCTCGGGCGCCGCGCGACGATTGTGTCATGATCGCGCGCGGCGTGCCGGTCATTGAGCCAACCTGAGCGGGCGTGCGTAGGGAGCCGTGGTTTCGAGCCAAAGCGCTGGGCTGGATGATGTTGCGGGCCGGGCTGAATCGCCGGGTGGTTCCCGGCGCCCCCGCGTTTCGCCGACGTGGCCGGAGAAGACTGGGCACGCCGTGCAGCTGACAGCACAAAGCGCCGTACCGCTGTTGAAGGCTTGGACCGCGGCGATCACCCGCCGCGGCCGCACCGATTTCACCGCGCGCGGTGTGCGGCATTTGAGCGGGACGCGGCGCCTGCGCGGCGCGCAAGCTGCGCTTGTGGCGACGGCAGCGCTGGCGTGCGCGGGATGCGCCCGCTCGCCATGTGGACTTAATGTCTGGGCGGTTGGCGTCGAGGCGAATGCTCTGCAACGCATGGTTCCAGGCTTTGAGCAACGACATCCGGGAACGCATGTGTGCGTGGAAAACCTGGCCTGGAGCTCCGCGCAGGCGCGTCTTCTGTCCGCCGTTGCAGCGGGCGACCCGCCCGATGTCGCGCAGGTCGGAGATACCGATCTGTCGACCCTGGTGACGTTGCATGCGATCATTCCACAGCGACCGGTTGCGGGCGATTTCTTCAAAGCCGCGCTCGACGTGACCCGATTCCACGGCCGCTATTACGGCACGCCGTGGTACGTCGACACACGGGTGCTGTTCTACCTCCCGGCCGTTCTGCATCGGGCCGGCTACCGTCGGCCGGCGCGCACCTGGAACGGTTGGCTGAAGCAATTACAGGCGGTGCGCCGTATCCTCAAGCCGGGTCAATATCCGCTGCTCGCGCCGATCAACGAATACGAATTGCTCGAGGTGCTTGCGCTGCAGGAGCCGGTGCCCGTGCTTCGCGACGGGGATCGCTATGGAAACTTCGCCAGTCCGTCGTTTCGTGCTGCACTGGCGTTCTATAGAAACCTTTTCCGGCAACGACTCGCCCCGCGCATCACCGATCGCCAACTGATCAATCTGTGGTGGCAGATGGCCCGGGGCGATTTCGCTTTTTATGTGTCGGGACCATGGAACATCGGAGAGTTCCGCCGGTTTCTGCCGCCGCGGGACCAGGACTTGTGGATGACGGCGCCGCTGCCCGGACCGCAGGGTCCAGGCGCCTCGTTGATTGATGGCTCGGATCTGGTGATTTTCGCTCAGTCGCACCGCCAGCCGCTGGCGCGTGCGTTCGTGCGCTACATGGTTGAAAACCGGCAGCAGGCGCGGTTGTTCGAGCTTACCGGAGACCTGCCGGCGCGCCACGGCCCGTGGGCCTTCCCGCCGCTGGCCGGAGACCGGAAATTGAACGCGTTTCGCAGGCAATTGGAACGGGTTCAGCCGTTTCAGAAGATCCCCGAATGGGGTGAAATCATGCACGGCATGCGCCGCATGTCCGAACAGGTCGTGATCGGGGGAGTGCCAATACGCGCGGCGACGGAGCAACTCGACCGTCGGGTGAATTACTGGCTGGCCGCACGACGACAAATCCTCAGGGAGGCGCAGCAGAAGCGCCGAGCGCGAACGGGGGCAAAGCGGCGATGAAAACACCGACCGCGCTGCTGTTCATCCTGCCGGCGATGTTGCTGATTCTCTTATTTGTCTTCATTCCGCTGGTCGGCGTGCTGGGCCTCAGCATGACGGAGTTCAATGTCTATTCGCTGGCAAACCAGGCGAATATTCACTTCATAGGCGTCGCAAACTTCATTCACCTGCTGCGCGACCATGCGGTGTGGCAGGGCATAAAGACCACGATGACCGTCGTGTTCGTCGGCGTTCCGGCGACGCTCGCCCTGTCGCTGATCTGTGCGCTCATGATCGAGTCCATCGCCGAGCGTTGGCGCGGAGTGTTTCGAACCGCATTCTTTCTGCCGGTCGTCTGTTCGACGGTGGCGGTCGCGATCAGTTGGCGATACCTGCTCAATACGCGTTACGGACTCGTCAACAGACTGCTGGCGGCCGTTCACCTGCCGACACCCAATTGGCTGGGTACGCCCGGATTGGCGTTGCTTGCGGTCACCGTGGTGGTGGTATGGAAGGGATTCGGGTACGGGATGATCATTGTCGCGGCCGCGCGTCGCGAAATACCCGATGAGCTCTATGACATCGCGCGCATCGAGGGGGCAGGTGTGACGCAGCAGCTGCTGCGCATCACGGTGCCTATGCTGGCCCCGACGCTCGGTCTGCTTGCGCTTCTGGATGCGGCGGGTTATTGGCAGCTGTTCGCCGAGCCTTATGTCCTGACCCAGGGCGGGCCGATGGGCAGTACGATGAGCCTGCTGTTGCTGATGTACCATCGGGGTTTTCGCTGGTGGCGCTGGGGAGTGGCGAGCGCCTTGGCGGTGCTTTTGACGTCCATCATGTGGTTGTTCGCCTGGCTGCAGCGCCATACGAGGGCGGCGTGGCGGGGGGAATGAAATGACGGCCAAGGGTGGCATGGTCGTTCGCGTGTCGACCTACGCAGCGCTTATCGTCATGGCATTGGCCACATTGTTCCCGCTTCTGTGGGTTGCCTCGATTGCATTCATGCGGGCGCCGGAGCGATTCGCCGGGACGCCGCCGCTGTGGCCCGATCATCCGACGCTGGTGAACATTGTCAATATCATCCATCAGCAGAGGATCGGTGATTACTTCCTGAATTCGCTGATCGTCGCGGCGTGCACGACTCCGTTGTCGGTATTGGTCGCAGGCCTTGGCGGATATGCGCTTGCCCAAGCGAAATTCCGCGGCCACCGCTTGCTGTCCTGGGTGGTGATGTTCGCAGTCCTGGTGCCGACTCAAGCTCTGGTGCTGCCCTTGTTCGAGATGTTCAGTGCGGCGCATCTGATCAATCATTACGCGGCGCTCGTGCTGCCCGCAACGGCTAACGCGGTCAGCATCGTGCTGATTCAAGCTTATGCGCGCGGCATTCCCAAGGAGATTCTCGACGCCGCGCGGATAGACGGCGCGAGCGAATGGCGCACGTTCATCTCCGTGGTGGTGCCGCTGATGGCGCCGATGCTGGCGGCGGTCGCCGTACTGACGTTCGTCGTGAGCTGGAACGACTTCATGTGGCCGATGATTGCCATGCAGAAGGTGGATATGCAGACATTGCCAGTCGCATTGGCGTCGATCGACCGGGAGCATTATCAGAATATCGGCCTGATGGCCGCCGGCGCCACGGTGGCGATCCTGCCGATGATCCTGGTGTTTTTTGCCTCGCAGCGCTATTACCTCCGGTCCGTGGCGGCCGGGAGTCTGACGGATTGATATGGCCCGCCTCGAGCTTCTACGGGTGTCGAAAATCATCGCGACTAGCCGCGTCGTGCTGCAGGACATCGATTGCACGGTGAACGACGGCGAACTGATCTCGATGGTGGGTCCATCCGGGTGCGGAAAGTCGACTCTACTGCGGTGCGTCGCGGGGCTCGAAAAGATCAGCTATGGGGAAATACGGATCGGAAATCAGCGGGTCAATGACCTGCCGCCGCAACAGCGAAACGTTGCCATGGTGTTTCAGAACCACGCGCTTTACCCGCACATGACGGTCTACCAGAATCTCGCGTTCGGGCTGCGGGTGCGCCGGGTCGCGCGCACGGTGGCGGATGCGCGTGTGCGTAGGACCGCCGCACGCCTGGGTCTCGATGCGTTGCTCGAGCGCTATCCGCGCGAACTGTCCGGAGGACAGCGGCAACGGACCGCCCTCGGACGCGCAATGCTGCGCGAGCCGGGAGTGTTCCTGCTCGACGAGCCGCTATCCAGTCTGGATATTCCATTACGGGCGGAGATGCGCCGTGAGCTGTCGGCGCTGCATACGTCACTCGGAACGACGATGGTGTACGTGACTCACGATCAGTCGGAGGCTTTGTCGCTGGGACAGCGCGTCGTCGTGTTGGCGGAGGGACAGATCCAGCAGATCGACACCCCGGATGGCATCTACAAGGACCCCAAGAACCGTTTCGTGGCCGGGTTCGTCGGCTGGCCGCCGATGAACTTCTTGAACGGAGTGTGGCTCGCGGATAGCGGTCTGGACACGCAATTCGTCGACTATGGTATTCGGCCGGAGCGATTGACGCTGCAGCCAGGCTCGAGTTCTGATGTGTTCATTGCCGGGACGCTGGAACGCATCGAGTCGTTCGGCGGCGAATGGCAAGTGGAGATAAGTCGCCAGGGCTCGCGCGTAATCGCGCGGGTTCCACCGGATTCGGCGCTTCGGCAGGGAACAGAGCTGCGTTTGTGGTTCCATAGGGAGGATCTGTACACGTTCGACCGAGCGAGCGGAAGACGGCTGAAAGACAGCCGCTGAGCGGTGCAAGACGACGGTTTGCGAGGGGATTGTTACGCGCCGGGTTTTCCTCGACCGTGTGTCGTGGACGGCGGTGCCGCCGTGGCGGACTGGGATCGGCGGGATCTTCCGGCCGAGGTGGAGACGCCGTGTCACTATTTTTAAGTCGCGCGCAACCGCGGCGCCCGGGGTTCAGTGCCCTGGATCGTGCGTGCGTGTGCTGTTGCCCGTCCGGGGGTCTTCGTGATCGGTAGTGACTGCCGAGAAAGTGCGGGAAGGTGTGGCATGACTGCATGTCGGCGCGTTGCCGCCGCCGCCGTGATGCTGTCGCTGGTCTTGGCGCTGGCGGGGTGCGGTGGGGGTGGCGGCGCGCCGGCGGCGCCGACGGGCGGGCCGGGACTTTCGCTCACTGTCGATCCTGCGAGCGTAAGCGTCACTGCGGGCGCGTCGGCGACGTTCGTGCTGGGTACTACGCCTGCCGCGGACACTCCGGTGACCGTGTCCCTGGTTAACCCGCCCGCCGGATTGCAAGTCGCGACCGAAGCCGGTGGCAGCGCGGGATCGGGGACGCAGACGGAAATTCTGAGTGCCGACGCATCGACTGCGCCGGGTACCTATACGCTGACGGTCAGCGGCAGCCATAACGGTTTGAACGGTACGGTCAATCTCACCGCGCAAGTGCAGGCCGCGAGCGGCGCACTGGAAATAAGTGCCTCGCCCGCGGTGCTGTCGCAGCCTGCCGGCGGATCGACCACGTTTGCGTTGGCCGTGAGTCCGGCCGCGGCGAGCCCGGTGGCGTTGAGCTTGATCGGTGCGCCGGCGGGCATGCAAGTGACGACGGCCGCCGGCGCGGTCGCGGCCTCGGGCACGCAGAGCGTGTCGATCAGCACGACGGCCGCGGTCACGGTCGGCATCTATACGCTGGAGCTCCAGGGAAGCAGTGGCGCGCAAACTGCGGATACGCCACTGACGGTTCAGGTGCAGCCGGCCCTGCCGCCATCAATGGTGAGGATCGAGCAGGAAACGTTCAACTACTTCTGGAACACGACAAATCCAAACAACGGCTTGGCGCCCGATCATTATTCGACGGCCGACGGACCGTCGCCCTATGCCAGCATTGCCGCGACCGGGTTTGCGCTCAGCGCGTATCCGATCGGCGTGCAGAATGGCTGGGTCTCGCGCGCGCAAGCCGCGCAACGCGTAATGGCGACACTGAGCTTTCTGTACGACGCGCCGCAAGGCGCGGGTGCGGGCGGGTACGCCGGCTATCAGGGGTTCTTCTACCATTTCCTCAACCTCAATACTGGCGTGCGTTATGACACGAGCACGGGATTGTCGTCGATTGATAATGCGCTGCTGATGGCCGGGATACTGTTTGACGCGGGATATTTCAATGACGGCAGCAGCACCGATAATGCGATTCAGACGCTGGCAAATGAATTGTTCGAGCGGGTCAACTGGCAATGGATGGCGCAAAGCGACTATCCGCTCGTGAATCTCGACTGGACTCCGGAGTCGGGGTTCTCACCGTACGATTGGCAGGGCTACAACGAAGCCATGATCCTGTATATCGAGGCATTGGGTTCGCAGGCGTACCCCTTGCCGTCCAGCGCATGGACGCAATGGACGGCGACGTACCCGCAGTTCTGGGGCACCTATTACGGCAAGGAAATGCTCAGCTTCGGACCGCTGTTCGGCTCGCAGTATCCCGAGGCATGGATCGATTTTCGCGGCATCCAGGATGCCTACATGACCAGCAAGGGCATCGACTACTTCATAAACAGCCGGCGCGCCACCGAAGCGCAGCAGGCGTACGCCGAGGCTGATCCGGGCGGCTGGAGCGGTTATGGCGCGGACCTCTGGGGGCTTACCGCGAGTGACGGGCCCGGCGCGTTCAGCTTTACGGACGCCAGCGGTCAGACGCGCAGCTTCGAAGGTTACTACGCGCGCGGGGCGGGCCTGCAGGACGCATATGACGACGGCACTATCGCGCCAACTGCCGCTGTCAGCTCCATTGTGTTCGCGCCCGGCATCGTGATCCCGACCGTCGAAGCGATACAGGCCGAGTATGGCAATTATGTTCTGGGGCAGTACGGCTTGCACGATGCCTTCAACCCGAGCTTCCAGTATACGGCTGTCACGCCGGCTTCCGGCGCGGTCGTGGCCGGCGTGGGTTGGTTCGATAATCGGTATCTGGGTATCGATCAGGGCCCGATTCTGATGATGCTGGAGAACTATAGGAGCGCTCTGGTATGGAACGTGATGCGCCAGAACAGCGTTATCCGCACGGGACTGCGGCGCGCGGGCTTCACGGGCGGGTGGCTCTCGGGATCCCCGGCGCTGCAGTGAGCCGAGCGTGCGCGACGATCCTCGTCACAAGGTTTGTCGTTCGCGCTCGATCGCGCGGTAACCGATATCCCGGCGGTAGCGCATGTCCGGCCAGTAGATGACCTCGACGAGCCCGTAGGCTGTGCGCTGTGCCGCCAAGACGGACTCGCCGAGCCCGACCGCGCACAGCACGCGGCCACCGTCGGTCAGCACGGCGTCACCCTCGAGCCGGGTGCCCGCATGGAAGATCTTGCCGTGGCCGTCCGCGAGCGCCGCGGCGCGCTCCAGCCCCTCGATCCGATCGCTCTTGCGCGCCGCATCGGGGTAGCCGCCGGCCGCCAGGACCACGCCGAGCGCCGCGCGCGGATCCCAATCGGCGCTCACGGTGTCGAGGCGTCCACGGACGGCGGCCTCGCACAGCACTGTCAGGTCCGTGCGTAACCGACTCAAAACCGGCTGGGTCTCCGGGTCGCCGAGCCGGCAGTTGAATTCGAGAACGTTGGGCGTGCCGTCCTGCGCAATCATCAGTCCGGCGTAGAGAAAGCCGGTGTAGGGCGTGCCTTCGGCGGCGAGTCCCGCGATGGCCGGCTCGATCACCTCGCGCATGATGCGCGCATGCAGTTCCGGTGTGACCCGCGGCGCCGGCGAGTACGCACCCATGCCGCCGGTATTCGGTCCCCGATCGCCGTCGTCGCGCCGCTTGTGATCCTGCGATGTGGCCAGCGGTAACACATGGCTCCCGTCGGCCATCACGATGAAGCTGACTTCCTCTCCGCGCAGAAACTCCTCGACGATGACTTGCTCGCCGGCGGTGCCGAAGCGGCCGGCGAACATGCCGCCGATCGCCGTGCGGGCTTCGTCGCGCGTCTCGGCGATGATCACGCCTTTGCCGGCGGCCAGCCCGCTCGCCTTGATGACGACCGGCAGGGATTGGTGTTCCAGCCAGGTCGGATCGTAGTCTTGGCGAGTGAAGGTGCGCGAGCGCGCTGTCGGAATGCGGTGGCGCGCGAGGAAGTCTTTGGTATACGCCTTGGAGCCTTCGAGGCGCGCCGCCTGTCGGGTCGGACCGAAGCAGGGGAGTCCGGCGGCCTGGAAGGCGTCGACCACTCCGGCCACGAGCGGGCCCTCGGGTCCGACAATGGTGAGTTCCACCCGCTCGCGCCGGGCGAGCTCGACCAGGGCGGGGATGTCCCCGCTGTCCACGGCCGTGTTACGGCATTTCGGCTCCAGGGCGGTGCCGGCATTGCCCGGTGCAATCAATACCTCGCGCACGTGCTCGGCGGCGGCGCATTTCCAGGCGAGCGCGTGCTCGCGTCCGCCCGAGCCGATGATCAGAACCTTCATGGACGCTCAGTGCCGGAAATGCCGCACGCCGGTGAACACCATGGCGATGCCGTGCTCGTCGGCCGCAGCTATCACCTCGGCGTCGTTACGCGATCCGCCGGGCTGGATGACCGCGTGAATGCCGTGCTGTGCCGCCACGTCCACCCCGTCGCGAAACGGAAAGAATGCATCCGAGGCCATGACCGCGCCCTCGACCGGCAGGTGCTCGTCGGCCGCCTTCATGGCGGCGATCCGGCTCGAGTACACCCGGCTCATCTGGCCGGCGCCGACGCCGATCGTCGCACGCTCGTGCGCCAGCACGATCGCGTTCGACTTGACGAACTTCGCCACCCGCCAGGCGAACAGCAGGTCGGTGACTTGAGTCTGCGTGGGCCCGCGGCGTGTGACCACTTTCAGCTCCGCCGCGCTCACTTGCGCCGTATCCCGGGTCTGCACCAGCAGCCCCCCGAGGACGCTGCGGTATTCCAGGGCATGCGCGCCGGGCCGGGTGAGCACGCCGAGCGCCAACACCCTCACGTTCGGCTTGGCGGCGAGCAACGCGGCGGCGTGGGCCTCGACCGCGGGCGCGGCGATGACTTCCACGAATTGGGTGGCAGTGATGGCGCGCGCGGTGGCCTCGTCGAGCGGCCGGTTGCACGCGATGATGCCGCCGAAGGCGGATGTCGGATCGGTGCGGTAGGCGCGCTCGTAGGCCGCAAGGAGCGAAGGCGCGAGCGCCACGCCGCACGGATTGGCGTGCTTGACGATCACGCAGGCCGGCTCGTCGAACTGGGACACACACGCGATGGCCGTGTCGGCGTCGGCAATGTTGTTGAACGAGAGCTCCTTGCCCTGCAGCAGCCTCGCGTCGGCGAGGCCCGTACCCTCGAGAGAGTCGCGGTACAACGCCGCGCGCTGCTGGGGATTTTCCCCGTAGCGCAGATCGCAGGCCTTGTCGAACACCAGCGGCAGGGTCGCCGGCAGACCATGAGCGTCCTCGCGGCGCCGATTGAGATACGCGGCCACCATGGCGTCGTAGCGGGCCGTGTGGGCGAACACCTTGGCGGCCAGATGGGCCCGCGTCGCCGCATCGATGCAGCCTTCGTGCGCGGCGAGCTCGTGGATCAGGACGGCG
>JAJZZR010000508.1 GCA_021797465.1 Pseudomonadota bacterium
AGCTTGCGGCCGTCTCCTCCTTCGCGTTTGTCGAAGCGACGGGACCAATCTATGCGGCGAAACTGGTTCGCGATGCTCTCGGCCTCAATCCCATGCCGGTTCCGAACGATTGAGCCTGAGCACGCAAAGCGACGGGTTTTCGGCGGTTTTTAATCACGGAATTTGATGGGTCAGCGCACGGTCGCCTCACCGAACGTGCCCAACGTGTCTTCTCGGAGGTATTCCTTGGTGAGACTGAAGGGCCATTCCTCGGCGCCGACCTGCGGATGTGACCGCCGGGAGCGCAGGCGGGGTCAAGGAGGCTCCGCGCCGCAGGCGTGGATGCCTTGACGCCGCCGAGCACCCGGCGAGGCTGGAGCGGTGGGCGGGCCGGCAGGCTCAGCCGTCGGCGGCGTTCGCCTGCGCTTCCAGCCGGTCGACGAGCTTTTGGAAGACGGCTTCGAACCCGGGATCGTAGTTGTCGGGGTGGTCGCGGATGACGGTGATGGCGCGGCGGTAGTAGTCGGCGGCCTGGCGATGATCGCCGCGGGCTTCGCAGACCAGGCCGAGGCGGTCGTAGCCGTCATGGACATCGGGGAAGCGGGCGAGCAGGTCCTGGGCGGCCTGCTCGGCGGCATCGAGATGGCCGGCGTGAACCATGTCGACCACGGCGTTGGACGCCTCGGTCAATTCGTCGAGTTCGTCGTGTTCCTGGAAATAGTTCGCCAAGGACGGCTGGCGCGCCGGCGGTGCGGCCGGCTGAGCGGGACGTGCGGCAAGGGCGGCGGCCTCGTCACTGGCCATGCAGCACTTCTTGTATTTCTTGCCGCTGCCGCAGGCGCAGGGATCATTCCGTCCGATTTTGGCCATCTCGCCAATTTCAGTTCAAAGGACGCACCCAGTGTACCAAGCCGTGCTGGCCGACGCCAGGTTCCATGAGCAGCTTCTCGCCTTCGACCGTGATATTGCGGCCTCCGCCCGGGCAGCACGGTGCCGGCTTTGCGGTGGCGCGCTGCATTCCGGGTCGTATGCCCGCAAGCCGCGTGGCGGTCCGGCCGGGCTCGGCCGGGAGCATGCCGAGCGTTTCAGCTTCTGCTGCGCGGTGGATGACTGCCGCAAGCGCGCCACCCCGCCGTCGCTGCGCTTTTTGGGTCGGCACGTCTATCTCGCCACTGTGGTGACGTTGATCTCGGCGCTGATGCTCGGCACCACCCCCTCCCGTCTGGCACGCCTGTCGGTCGTGCCCGGACTCGATCGGCGGACACTGGCGCGCTGGCGCGTCTGGTGGCGTTCCACCTTCACCGAAAGCCCCTTCGCGCCGGTCGCGATGGCGGCCGTCGTGCCGCCGCTCGACATCGCGGCCCTGCCGGTCTCGCTGCTCGAGCGGTTCGCCGGCGACATGCGCGAGCAGCTCGTCGCCTTGCTGCGCTTCCTCGGGCCGCTGACCGGCGGTGCATCTGCGATGCGCGCTTTCTGACGGGCGCCACAAACCCGCAGAGGATGCGCGTCGCCGCCCCTCGGTGAGGTCGCCTACCGTCGTCTCGCTCATTTTTTGGAGGGCGCGCGTGACGGAACGAGGCGGATCGCGGGTACATGAGCGATGGGCGCGGCTGCGCTTCTCGATTATCGGCGCACTTCTGGCGGCGCCGCCGGCGAAGGGCGCGCTGCGCGCGGCCTTGGAACAACTGGCCGCGCGCGAATGGCGCCACCCAAGCACCGGCGCACCGGTCCGCTTTGGTGTCTCTACTCTTGAACGATGGTTCTACCGAGCTCGCGGCGAGCAACATGATCCGGTCGGTGTGCTGCGCCGCAAGCGGCGGGGCGATGCCGGCGCGCAGGCATCGATGACGTCGGCGTTGCGCGAGGCGCTGCTGGCGCAGTACGCCGCCCACAAAAGCTGGGGTGCCCAGCTGCACCGCGACAATTTGGCAGCCATGGCCGCGGCGCGACCGGAATTACGGCCGGTGCCGTCTTACGCAACGGTTCGACGATTCCTCGCCGCGCGCGGCCTGACCAAGCGGCGACCGATGACGACGCGTCAGACCGAAGGCGCGCTGGCGGCGGCGGCACGGCTCGAGGCACGCGAGGTGCGTAGCTATGAATCCGAGTATTCCGGCGGGCTCTGGCATTGGGATTGTCATAACGGCTCCAGAAAGGTTCTGACGCCGCGCGGCGAATGGCGAACACCGGTGCTGTTCGGCGTTCTCGATGACCATTCGCGGCTGGCCTGCCATCTCCAATGGTACTGGGCCGAGAATGCCGAAAATATCGCACATGGTCTGTCGCAGGCGATGCAGAAGCGGGGTCTCCCGCGTGCCGCCATGAGCGACAACGGCGCCGCCATGACGGCGACCGAGATCAGCGAAGGTCTCGCCAGGCTCGGCATCCTTCATCAGACCACGCTGCCATATTCCCCCTATGCCAACGGCAAGCAGGAAGTCCTCTGGGCATCGGTCGAAGGCCGATTGATGGCCATGCTCGAGGGCGTCGATGATCTTACCCTGGGCCGGCTCAACGAGGCGACGCAGGCCTGGGTGGAGCAGGACTACAACCGCAAGCGGCACAGCGAGATCGACGACACGCCGCTCGCCCGCTTCCTCGCCGGCCCCAGTGTGACGCGACCCTGCCCGGACGCCGCCGCGTTGCGGCTGGCCTTCACCCGCAGCGAACGGCGGACCCTGCGCAAGAGTGACGGCACCGCGGTCATCGAAGGCCGTCGCTTCGAAGTGCCCAACCAGTATCGGCATATCTCCCTGCTGGAGGTCCGCTTCGCCGCCTGGGATCTCACCCAGGTCCACCTCGTTGATCCGCAGACCGGCACAGTTCTTTGTCGCCTATTCCCGCAGGACAAGGCGGCCAACGCTTCCGGCCTGCGCCGCGGCCTACAGCCAATCGCGACCGAGCCGGGCAAGCCATCGCCACCACCGGCCACGCCACCATCGTCCACGCCGGCGCGCGGCATCGGACCGCTCCTGGAGCGAATGATCGACCGGCAGGCCGCCACCGGGTTGCCGCCCGCTTATCTGCCCAAGGACGAAGGAGACGATTCGTGAACAACAAGATGCTCGCGCTCTACGGCCTCAAATGGAACCCGTTCACGCACAACGTGCCGACCGAGGCGCTGCACGTCACCCCGCGTCTGGAGTCGTTCTGCTGGCGCGTCCAGCAACTCGCCGGCGACGGCGGCTTCGCCCTCGTCACCGGCGCGCCGGGTTGCGGCAAATCCGCCACCTTGCGCATCCTGGCGGCGTCGCTGGCCACACAGCGCGAGGTCAGCGTCGGCGTGATCAGCCGACCACAGGCCAACATCGCCGACTTCTACCGCGAGATGGGCGAACTCTTCGGGGTCGAATTGCGCCCGCATAATCGCTTCGCCGGCGCGAAGATCCTACGCCAGCGCTGGCAGGCGCATATCCAGAGCACCCTGCGCAGGCCCGTGCTGGTGATCGACGAGGCGCAGGAGATGCAGACTGCGGTGCTGGCCGAACTGCGTCTGTTGGCCTCCACCGATCTGGACTCGAACATCCTGCTGACCGTGGTACTCGCCGGCGACGGACGGCTCGCCGAGCGCCTGCGC
>JAJZZR010000216.1 GCA_021797465.1 Pseudomonadota bacterium
CATATCCACCGGCTCGAGATCCTCGAGCACCTGGCGCAGGGCGAGCGCAGCGTCGAGGCGGTCGCGGCGTGCGTCGGCCTCTCGATTGCCAACGCCTCGCAGCATCTGCGACTGATGCGTGGCGCGGGAGTGCTCGCCTCGCGGCGGGATGGTAAGCACATCCTCTACAGTCTAAGCGATCCGACTGTCCTCAATGCGCTGGCCGCGTTGCGCAAGATCGCCGAACTCCATTCGGCGCAGGTACGCGAGGTGATCGGGAGGTATTTTCGCGCGCGGGATGCGCTTGAGCCGGTGAGCCGCAAGGAGCTGACGCGGCGCCTGAAGGAGGATCTTATCACTGTGCTCGATGTGCGCCCCACGGACGAATACCGCGCCGGGCATCTGCCGAAAGCGCTCAATATTCCACTGGGCGAACTCGCGCGTCGGCTGCGCGACATACCCAAGGATCGCGAAATCATCGCCTATTGCCGCGGCCCCTATTGCGTGCTCGCGTTTGAAGCGGTGGCCTTGCTGCGGCGCCGCGGGTTCAAGGCCAGGCGCCTGGAAGACGGCTATCCGGAATGGCGGGCCGCCGGGCTGCCGGTCACAACGACCCATCCCCTGCCCTCGCGCGTGGGTCGAGCCCCGTGAGCCTCACCGCGACGCACGATAGGGTGAAGACTGATTCTCTCTTCCCGGCAACCGCGATGCCGGATCCCGATTGGTGGCAGGCGCTCTGGCCTGCTCCCCGTGACGTGATCGTTGCTCTCGGGGTCGAGGCGCATATGGAGGTGATCGATCTGTGCTGCGGCGATGGCTGGTTCACTGCGCCGCTTGCGTCCCTCGCGCGACAGGTCTACGCGATCGACATCGATGAGCGGATGCTCGATCAGGCGAGGCAGGCAGTGGCCGCCGTAGGCGCCACGAACTCCGAATTCCTCCGGGCGGATGCCTACGAGATCGCGACCATCGTGCCTGGATCGGTTGATTTCGTGCTGATGGCCAACACCTTTCACGGGGTGCCTGACAAGGCGCGTCTCGCGCGCGCCATCGCCACAATTCTCCAGCCCGGCGGGGCGGTTGCCATTGTCAACTGGCACCAGAGGCCGCGCGAGGAGACGGTCGTTCTCGGTGAACCCCGCGGACCCCGAACTGAGATGCGGATGAGCCCAGAGGAAGTGCAGGGTTTCTTCGAGCCGACGGATCTTCGTCACAACCAGACGGTCGAGCTTCCCCCTTACCACTATGGCGCGGTGTTCGAGAAACCCCGTGTACCGTCTCACGCAGAGTGAGGAGAGCGTATATGAGTGAGAACAAACCATCCGAAGGCAGGCCACAGGGAGCCGGCGTAAGCAGCCCCATGGCAATGGGCATGTCCATGGCGAAAAGGATGATGGGTCCGATGGGCCGGGGCGAGGCCAACCCGGCGATTGAACAGATGATGGGAATGTGCTCGGAGATGCTGAATGCGATCCGGGAAACGAATGCCCTCGCCGTCCACGCCACGCCGGAGCTCGACCAGATCTTCACCGACTGGCTCGAGGGGCTGGAGGCGAAGGCGGAAGAAATGATTGCCAAAGGTGAGACGGATGGCGCGGCGCTCGCGAGCGCTCTGGGCGTGACCGAAGCCAGCGCGAATTACCTGCTCTATCGGCTCGCCACCGCGGATAAGGTCACGCTGACGGCGAAAGCCCGTACCTGATGGAGATGACCATGCCGCAAAACTGGTGGCCCATGCCTTGGTTCGGGATGATCTTCGGTCCGATCATCATGATCGTCTTCCTGGTCGTCGGAGTCCTGATTGTGCTAGCGCTGGTACGAGCTTTCGGCATGGGGCCACCCGGGTGGTACCACCGGGTTGATCCCTCCAGCCAAGGGTCAAGTGGGCGTGCGCTGGAGATTCTCGAGGAGCGCTTCGCCAAAGGAGAGATCAACAAGGAGGAGTTCGAGGAGAAGAAGCGTCTGCTGTCACGTTGACGGGGAATCAGGGCGAACACGAACCGAGACTGATCCGTGAGCGAGAGACACGCCAAGCACTCGGCGAACACAAGCGAGGAGATCCGCGCGCTCTACACGGACCTCGCACACCACCCGGGCAAGGATTTCGGATGGGGCACGGGGCGGGAGAATGCTCGTGCGTTGGGATACGAGGAACGCTGGCTCGACAGTCTGCCGGACCGGGTGTGGGAATCCGCCGCCGCCGTCGGCAATCCGTTCAGCCTTGGACCCATTCGAGCGGGCGAGGTCGTGGTGGATCTCGGATGCGGCGCAGGAGCCGATTTATGTATCGCGGCACACCTGGTCGCGGCGGCGGGCCGCGCAATCGGCGTCGATGTCACGCCGGCGATGGTGGAAAAGGCCCGAGATAATGCCACACTTACCGGCCTCGGCAATGTCGAAGCACACATCGCCGACATCGAGGCGACCCGCCTCCCGGACTTCTGTATCGATGTCGTCATTTCGAACGGCGTGATCAACCTCACGGCGCACAAGCCGTGCGTGTTCAAGGAGGCATTCCGGATTCTGAAACCCGGTGGCCGGCTTCAATTCGCGGACATGGTTCGAGCCGGTGCGAGCGATGCCGTGAGCTGCGACTCCTGGGCAAGCTGCGTCGCGGGCACGGTAGACCCGGGGCGATATCTGGAGATGCTACGTGCTGGCGGCTTTGTGGAGGTGGAGCTCGTCGGCTTCACCGGCTACAAGACTGCCGCCTCGACGATCGGGGCCACGTTCAAGGCGCGCCGGCCCTGACTGTGGGCATTATCTTCGGTCGCTACGCAATTCATCTCTCTCAGAGGTCGGAGCCTCGTTTTTGACGTTCGGTCGTATGCCCGCGGATGCCAAGTCGAGTCCTCGACCGAGCGATGCCACGAGTCCTGCGGGTGAGCGACCGGTCGAGTCAGGGTGAATTGGACGGGTCGTGCCCGGCAGGCTCATCTTCGTCATGAGCTTCCGAACTGTGCTCTGCGGCCGATTCGGCGAATCGCCATCTGACCCTCAGGCTGATGACACGGCCATCGAGCGGTCCCCAGGCATCGGTCGTCCAGCGACCGTCAGGGGCCTGCGTGGGAAGCAGGAGGGGTTGAAACCGCGTGAGGCGCCGGTCGGTCAGGTTCTCACCGTTCAGGAATACGGTGACGGGTCCCGCCTGGCGCTCGAGTAGAACGCCGAACATGACAAAACTCGGGCTCATCGTTCGGTAAACGTGTAGGTCGCTGCGATCCTCGGCCAGCAACGCCAGTTCGGCGCCATCCAAGAGCGCGATCCGTACCGGTGGCTCCTGCCCGTACCAGACATCAAACATCGCACGGCGAGAGTGCGCAACTCCCGAACCAACGGCCGCCCGAATCATACTCGGGTGTGCCGGGCGGGGAGACCCGCAGATAATGACCGACTGCGGCCTAGATCCCTTCAGCAGTCTCGATCTCCGAGATGAGGAGACCGAACACTGACGTAGTAGTAGACGGGGTCAGATGGAGTGTTGGAGGCTAGGAGCGGAATCGAACCGCTGTGGGCGGCTTTGCAGGCCGCTCGGCTTCCATATAAAGATCGGA
>JAJZZR010000182.1 GCA_021797465.1 Pseudomonadota bacterium
CTGAAACGCGAGAGCCAAGACCCGTACATGAGCCAGTCGTATACCGCTTCCGACATCGAGGTGCTGAGCGGCCTCGAGCCCGTGCGACGCCGCCCGGGCATGTATACCCATACCTCGCGGCCGAATCATCTGGCTCACGAGGTGATCGACAACAGCGTCGATGAGGCGATCGCCGGGCACTGCAGACAGATCGACGTCAAGCTGTTCAAGGACGGCTCGCTGCAGGTGGCCGACGACGGCCGCGGTATGCCGGTCGACATCCATCCCAAGGAGAAGGTCAGCGGCGTCGAGCTGATCCTGACCCGGCTGCATGCCGGGGGCAAGTTTTCCGACAAGGCCTACCAATTCTCCGGCGGCCTGCATGGGGTCGGAGTCTCGGTGGTCAATGCGCTCTCCAAGCAGCTCGAATGCTGGATCAAGCGCGACGGGAAGGAATTCAACATCAGCTTCAAGGACGGCAAAGTCAGCTCGAAGCTCGCGCTCGTCGGGACGGTGGGCCAGCGCAACACCGGAACCACGGTGCGCTTCTGGCCGGACCCGCGCTTCTTCGACTCGGACAAATTCTCGGTACCGCAGCTGAAGCACACGCTCAAAGCGAAGGCGGTGCTGTGCCCGGGCCTGCGAATCACCTTCGACAACGAGACGACCGGCGAGCGCGACGAATGGTTCTACAGCGGTGATCTCGGCGCCTACCTGCTCGATGAGCTCGGCGAGCGCGAGCGACTGCCCGGCGACCCGATCGTCGGCGCTCGCGAGAGCGAGAGCGACTCGGTGAGCTACGCGCTCGTGTGGGCGCCCGACGCCGACACCACCACCGGCGAGAGCTACGTCAATCTCATCCCCACGCCCGAGGGTGGCACGCACGTCAACGGGTTGCGTGCCGGCGTGGCACAGGCCGTGCGCGAGTTCTGCGAGTTCCGCAATCTCGTGCCGCGCGGCATCAAGCTCACGCCAGAGGATGTGTGGGACCGGGCGTGCTACGTGCTGTCGGTGAAGATCCGCGAACCGCAGTTCGCGGGCCAGATGAAGGAGCGGCTCGCCTCACGCGACGCGGCGGCGCTGGTCGAGGGATTCGTGCGCGACACTCTGGCATTGTGGCTCAATCGCCATCCCGACGCCGGCGAGCGCATCGCCCAGTTCGCCATCGCCAATGCGCAGGAGCGCGCCAAAGCCGCGCAACGCGTGGTGCGCAAGCGCATCGCCGGCGGACCGGCATTGCCGGGCAAGCTCGCCGACTGCGCCAGCCAGGATCCGCGCCGCTCGGAGCTTTTCCTGGTGGAAGGTGACTCGGCGGGCGGCTCGGCCAAGCAGGCGCGCGACAAGGACTTCCAGGCGATCATGCCGCTGCGCGGCAAGATCCTCAATACCTGGGAGCTCGAGCCCGGACAGATCGGCGCATCTCAGGAGGTGCACGACATCAGTGTGGCGCTCGGCGTCGAGCCCGGGGCGCACGACCTGACTCAGCTGCGCTATCACAAGATATGTATCCTGGCGGACGCCGACTCCGACGGACAGCACATCGCAACGTTGTTGTGCGCGCTGTTCCTGCGGCATTTCCGTCCGCTCGTCACCAACGGCCACGTGTACGTGGCGATGCCGCCGCTGTATCGCATTGACGCCGGCAAGCAGATCCATTACGCCCTCGATGACGGCGAGCGCGAGCAGCAGATGCGGCGCATCGAGAAGGAAAATCCGCGCTTGAAGCCGACGGTCACGCGCTTCAAGGGCCTCGGCGAGATGAATCCGTCGCAACTTCGCGAAACCACCATCGATCCGCGCACGCGGCGTCTGGTGCAGCTCACCGTCGAGGGCCGCGACGATACCGATCAGTTGATGGACATGCTGCTCGCGAAGAAGCGGGCGGCGGATCGGCGCGAATGGCTGGAGAGGAAGGGCAACCTGGCCGAGGTGCAGGTGTAGCCCTGACGATCCGCCTGGCGGCGCAAATGAGCGGCTCGGCGCGACCGCGGGGTCGGCTTGCCGGGAAGATCGATTCGATGAGGCGCGCCCGTACCGCACATAGCGAAGGTTCACGATGCAAGATCAGGAATTGAATTTCGAAGGTGTCGAGCGTCAGCCGCTGCGTGTCTTCACCGAGAAGGCGTATCTCGACTATTCGATGTACGTCATCCTCGACCGGGCCCTGCCCGCGATCGGCGACGGGCTCAAGCCGGTTCAGCGGCGCATCATCTATGCGATGAGCGAGCTCGGTCTCTCGGCCGCATCCAAGCACAAGAAGTCCGCGCGCACCGTGGGCGACGTGATCGGCAAGTTTCATCCGCACGGCGACAGCGCCTGTTACGAGGCGATGGTACTGATGGCGCAGCCGTTCGCGTACCGCTATCCGATCGTGGACGGGCAGGGCAACTGGGGCTCGCAGGATGATCCGAAGTCGTTCGCGGCCATGCGTTACACCGAAGCGAAGCTCACGCCCTATGCGGACGTGTTGCTCGGCGAGCTCGCGCACGGCACCGCCGATTGGGCGCCGAACTTCGACGGCACGCTCGAGGAGCCGCTGATCCTACCGGCACGGCTGCCAAACCTGCTGCTCAATGGAACCTCCGGGATCGCCGTCGGCATGGCCACGGACATTCCGCCGCACAACCTGCGCGAGGTCGCCGCCGCTTGCGTCCATCTCATCGAGGATCCGCAGGCGAACACCGCGGCCTTGATGAAGCACATCAAGGGGCCGGACCTGCCCACGGGGGCGGAGATCATCTCGCCGCGCGCGGACCTCAAGGCATTCTACGAATCCGGCGTCGGCTCCTTCAAGGCCCGCGCCACCTACGAGATCGAGGACGGTAACGTGGTCATCAACGCGTTCCCGTACCAGGTCTCACCGGCTCGGGTCCAGGAGCAGATCGCCGAGCAGATGCGCGCGAAGAAATTGCCGATGATCGAGGATGTGCGCGACGAATCCGATCACGAGCATCCGGTGCGCCTGGTGCTGGTGCCGCGCTCGAGCCGGGTCGATCTGGTGGAGGTCATGAACCACCTGTTCGCAACCACGGACCTGGAGCGCAACTACCGCGTCAACCTCAACATCATCGGATTGGACGGCCGGCCGCGCGTGCTCGGTCTTGCGGCCATCCTCGGCGAGTGGATCCGGTATCGCATCGCGACCGTCCGGCGCAGGCTTGGCCATCGGCTCGAGAAGGTCAACCGACGGCTGCATATCCTCGAGGGCATGCTGATCGTCTACCTCAATCTGGACGAGGTCATCCGCATCATCCGCCGCGAGGATGAGCCCAAGCCGGTGTTGATGCAGCGCTTCAAGCTCTCCGACGAGCAGACCGAGGAGATCCTCAATACCCGGCTGCGTCATCTGGCGCGGCTCGAGGAGATGAAGATCCGCGAAGAACAGAAGACGCTCAACGCCGAGCGCACCGACCTCCAGGTGCTGTTGTCGAGCCCGGCGAAGCTCAAGCGGTTGGTGGCCGCCGAGATCGGCGCCGACGCGGACCGCTACGGCGACGCCCGGCGGACCCGCATCGTCGAGCGCGAGGCGGCGCAGGCCATCGA
>JAJZZR010000147.1 GCA_021797465.1 Pseudomonadota bacterium
GTTCAGAGGTTTCGATGCCGAGCGTCCGTATCCGCGAAAACGAGTATTTCGATGCCGCCTTGCGGCGTTTCAAACGCGCCTGTGAAAAGGCCGGCATCCTCACGGAGCTGCGCCGGCGCGAATTCTACGAGAAGCCGACCCAGGAGCGGAAACGCAAGAAGGCCGCGGCGATCAAGCGGCACATGAAGCGCGTCTCGCGCGAGGGCATGCGGCCCGCGCGCTGAGGTGGGGAGCGGCTGCGCATGACGCTCAAGGAACGTATCACTGATGACATGAAGAGCGCGCTGCGCTCAGGCGAGAAAGAGCGGCTCGCCACGATCCGCATGGCCCTGGCTGCGATCAAGCAGCGCGAGGTCGACGAGCGCATAACGCTCGATGATGGGCAGGTGCTCGGCGTGCTCGAGAAAATGATCAAGCAGCGCAAGGAAGCGATCACTCAATTCGAGGTCGGCGGTCGCGTCGACCTGGTCACCAAGGAGCGCGGCGAAATTTCCGTGCTCGAGCACTATCTGCCGGCGCAGATGAGCGATGCCGAGATCGACGCCCTCATTGCCCAGACCATCGCGACAAGCGGCGCGGCCTCGGTCAAGGACATGGGCAAGGTCATGGCCGCGATCAAAACGCAGGCTCAGGGTCGCGCCGACATGAGCGTGATCGGCGCACGGGTGCGCGAACGGCTGGGCCGCCAGCAGGGCTAGTCAAGGCCATCATCCCCCAGCGCTTCATCGACGAGCTGATCGCCCGCACGGATATCGTGGAAGTGGTCGGCTCGCGCGTGCCGCTGACCAAGGCCGGCCGCGAATACAAGGCCTGCTGTCCGTTCCACACCGAGAAAACCGCCTCATTCTGGGTCAGTCCCGAGAAGCAGTTCTATCACTGCTTCGGCTGCGGCGCGCACGGAACCGCGCTGCGATTCCTGATGGACTACGACCACATGACGTTTCCCGAAGCGGTGGAGGATCTGGCCGCACGGGTCGGTCTGACCGTGCCGCACGAGGGTGGCGGCGGGACGGATCCCCGGGACAGCGCGCTGTACGATCTGATGGGTCGGGCCGCCGGCCTCTACGCGCAGCGGCTCGCGCAGGACCCGCGGGCGCGCCGCTACCTGACCGAGCGTGGGTTGAGCCCGGAGACCGTACAGCGCTTCGGTCTGGGCTATGCGCCGGATGCCTGGAATACCCTGTTGACGCGCTTCGGAACCGGCGAATCCGACCGTCATGCCTTGCTCCAGGCGGGCCTGATCATCGAGCGCGAGCGGGTCGCGGGAGCCGTTGAGCGCCATTACGACCGCTTTCGGGACCGGATCATGTTTCCGATTCGGGACAGCCGCGGGCGAGTCATCGCCTTCGGCGGGCGAGTCATCGACCGCGGCGAGCCGAAGTATTTGAATTCCCCGGAAACGTCGCTATTTCACAAAGGTCGGGAATTGTACGGCCTGTATGAGTCCCGCAGTGGCGGGACCCTGAAGCGGTTGCTCGTGGTCGAGGGATACATGGACGTCGTTCGGCTGCATCAGGCCGGAGTGACATACGCTGTCGCGACGCTGGGCACCGCGACGACGACTGAGCACCTCAAGCGCATATTCCGGCTCGTACGGGAGGTGATCTTCGCCTTCGATGGTGATCGCGCCGGCCGCGGGGCCGCGTGGCGGGCACTGCAGCATGCCCTGCCCGAGGCGCGCGAAGGGCGCGAGATCCGTTTCCTGTTCCTGCCTGAAGGGCACGATCCGGACACTTTGGTCGGTGAAGAGGGCCGGGAGGCGTTCGAGCGGCGCATCGAGTCCGCCCTGCCCTTGTCGGAGTACCTCGTACGAGAGTTGTCCGGCCAGTCGGATCTGGCGCATGCTGACGGACGTGCCCGGCTGGCTGAGGCGGCCCGACCGCTGATCGCCCCGGTTCCCCCCGGGGTGTACCGGGAACTGCTGATCGCGCGAATAGCCGAAGTAGTAGGTTTGCCGGCCGCGCGCCTCGCTGAGCTTTGGCAAGGCGGCGCTACCGCGTCGGAATCTCCGGCTGGGCCGCCCCCCTTGCCGCGCACGGCGCGAAGCGCCGGACGCGGTGGTTTGGTTCGGCAAGCGCTGGCGCGGCTGGTGCGCTTTCCGGCAGCGGCCGCCGCAGTCACGGATTCGGAGCGTGATGCTCTTACGCGGTGCGAGGAGCCGGGCACGGATTTATTGCGCGCCGTACTGGATGATTTGCGCTCGCAGCCGTTACAGATCTCGGCACAGGTGATCGAGCGGTGGAGAGATCGACCGGGCGGCGAGCATCTCACGCGACTGCTCGAGCGCGAGGCGATGCTGGAGGACCCGGCGGCCGCGGCAGTGGAGCTGCAGGCCACGCTGCGCAAGCTGGCCGCACGAGTTCGCGAACAGCGTCTGAAGGCGCTCGAGGCCAAGAGTAGAACGAGCCAACTGAGTGACGATGAATTGAAAGAAATTCAGGAACTTACAACAGAAAGACCCGTTCAGGGCGTGAAGCCGCCGCCGCGGTGAACTTGTGATGGTAAAGAGAGCCTCATACACTAGGCGAATTTACTTTGGCGCCCCTTGAGTCCGCCTCGATCCGCCAGCACATAACAGGTCGAGGCTCCGCCAACTTTTCCGAGATTCAATGAAAGCCAAGCTCAAATCTTCGTCTAGCAGCCGCAAACGCGCCCCGGCGCAAACGGTCAAGGTCACCAAGGCCGCCACCGGCAAGCCCGCACACGCCGCCGCCCCCAGGACGCGCGCGAAAACAGCCAAGAAAACCACAGCCGAGCGCTCCGCGCAGGTGCACGAGAGCGCGGCACAGGCCCGCCAGTCCGCCGAGAAGCGGGTGCTGACGGAGCGGCGGGCCACCGTGATGCCCGAGGACCGCCAGTCGCAACTGAAGCTGCTCATTGCCCGCGGCAAGGAGCAGGGCTACCTGACTTACGCGCAGGTGAACGATCACCTGCCCTCGGAGATCGTCGATCCGGAGCAGATCGAGGACATCGTCAATACCATCAACGAGATGGGCATTCCGGTGTACGAGAAGGCGCCGGATACCGAGTCGCTGCTCGCCGGCGAGCCCTCGGCCCCGGCCGACGAGGAAGCCATCGAAGAGGCCGCCGCTGTGCTGGCGGCACTCGACGCCGAGCTCGGCCGCACCACCGACCCGGTCCGCATGTACATGCGCGAGATGGGCACGGTGGAGCTGCTGACGCGCGAGGGCGAGATTCGCATTGCCCGGCGCATCGAGGAAGGGCTGGAGGCCGTGCGGCGTCAGCTGGCGATGTTTCCGCTGACGTACGACTGCCTGCTGAAGGCGTATGAGCCGGTCAAGACCGGCCAGACCCGGCTGGTGGACGTGATCATCGGCTTCGTCGACCCCAACGCTCCGGACGTCATCGCCCAACCGCAGAATCCAACCAAGGTGGAGGTGGCCCCCGCCGAGGAATCGGAGGAAGACGACGGCGACGACGACAGCGGCGACGCGGAAGAGGAAACCGTCGATTCCGGGCCGGATCCGCAGGAGGCCGCGGAGCGCTTCGCGCGCCTCGCCAAAGCCTACGCGCAGATGCTGACGGCGATCGAAAAGCACGGCTCGCACGAGCCGAAAGCACTGAAGATTCGCAAGAAGGCGGCCGACGAGTTCCTGGAGCTGAAGCTCTCCCCGCGGATGTTCGACGCGCTGATCGCCAATCTGCGTGGCCACATCCGCGAGATCCGCCAGGTCGAGAAGGAAATCATGAGCCTGGCGGTACGTGATTGCGGTATGCCGCGCAAGGACTTCATCGCAAGTTTCCCGAAGAACGAGACCAACCCGCGCTGGCTCGGCAAGCACACCAAGGGCGGCAAGAAATACTCCGCGGCCCTCGCCCGGCTCGAGCCGGAAATCACTCGCCGCCAGACCAGGCTGGCCGCCACCGAGCAGGCTCTGCACCTGTCGATCAACGAGATCAAGGAAATCAACCGCGAGGTGTCGATCGGCGAGGCCAAGGCTCGGCGCGCCAAGAAGGAGATGGTGGAGGCGAATCTTCGCCTGGTGATCTCCATCGCCAAGAAGTACACCAACCGCGGACTGCAGTTCCTCGATCTCATCCAGGAAGGCAACATCGGCCTGATGAAGGCGGTCGACAAGTTCGAATATCGTCGCGGGTACAAGTTCAGCACCTATGCGACGTGGTGGATCCGCCAGGCCATCACCCGGTCGATCGCCGATCAGGCCCGCACCATCCGCATTCCGGTGCACATGATCGAAACGATCAACAAGCTGAATCGCATTTCCCGGCAGATGCTGCAGGAGATGGGCCGGGAGCCGACGCCGGAGGAGCTGGCGGTTCGCATGGAGATGCCCGAGGACAAGGTGCGCAAGGTGCTGAAGATCGCCAAGGAGCCGATCTCGATGGAGACGCCCATCGGTGACGACGAGGACTCGCATCTGGGTGATTTCATCGAGGACACCTCGGTGGCGTCCCCGATCGATCAGGCCACCATGGAGTCGTTGCGCGAGACCACCCACTCGGTGCTGGCACAGCTGACCCCGCGGGAGGCAAAGGTGCTGCGCATGCGCTTCGGCATCGACATGAATACCGACCACACCCTCGAGGAGGTCGGCAAACAATTCGACGTCACGCGCGAGCGCATCCGTCAGATCGAGGCGAAGGCGCTGCGCAAGCTGCGCCACCCGAGCCGCAGCGAGCAGCTCAGAAGCTTTCTGATGGAGGATTGACCGGCGCCGGTCGTGCGCCGCGCGCGACCGGCGCTAGATCCCGAGCTTGCCCAGTGCGTCGATCAGCTGGCGCAGCAACTCCGCGAGCCCCGGGTGGTCGGTCTGGAAGCGCACTGCCATGGACTCCAGATGGGGCACGTGGCCGGCCGCGTCGCCCGGCCCACGGCCCAAGGCCCGGCCGATGTCCCGCACCAGCGCGCCAAGCAGGCGGCGGGACTCCGCGTCGATCGAGCCTGCCTGGCTCAACCGCTCGTGAACCCGCGCCAGCAGCTCGCGTAGACTCTCCTCGCTCGTGCGCCCTTGGCGGCTCATCGACTGCTCCGATGGAAATTCCCCGCTGATTCTAGCCGAGTTCACAGGACGGCAAGTGGACTACATTGTCCCGAGTGCGCAGAACAATCGGCCGGCTGAAGCCCAAATGGTGAAACGTCCGTCGACTGGATTGGCTATGAGATCGTGTGATGCCTGGAAGAGGACGCGCGGCTGTCGTTGATCGATCTGGGACAGAAGCTGGGACTGTCCAAGACGCCACGCTGGCGGCGCGTCCGTACTCTGGAGAAGCCGGGGCTGATCCGCGGCTACCGAGCGGAACTCGATGCGCAGCGGCTGGAATTGCGGTCCACGCATGCGCCCATGTGACCATCGATTCGGCGCGGTATGCGCAATTGGAGGGGCGGCCGCGGCCGGCCAGGCCGACTACCTGATGCACGTGCTCGTCGGCGAGATCGGCGAGCTGCTGCGCATGCAGATCAGCCGCATGCCGGGCATCGAGCGCCTGATGACCAGGGTATGGCTCGAGACCATCAAGGCGCGGGCGCCGCTTACGGGGTGCCGGCGTCCCTGAACCGCGCCGCGCCCATTGCGGATACCGCTGCTAGAATGCCCGCCCTTGCGGATGGGCCTGTAGCACAGCGGTTAGTGCAGGGGACTCATAATCCCTTGGTCGTAGGTTCGAATCCTACCAGGCCCAGAATCAAGCCGGCGGCGTGCGGACCGCCATGCCTGCCGCGACAGCAAGGCGCACACGCAACCAGGATCTCGCGCCCGGATCAGGCTCGACGGCGTGGCCCGGTCCGAGACGCAGCGGCCCTGCCCTGCAGATCCGCGTGACTCGCCTGAAAGAGCCGCGGTGCGACGGGCTCGTTGTATGGATGTTTGGTCATCGGGTCGCGCTTGAGCTTGCGGTCATTCAGGGCGAGACTGTCCGGGCTGATTCTGGAGACTCTGCACGCTCCCCCATAGCCATGCTCCTGTCCCACATTCATTATTTCGCCGAAATCGTCTTCGTCGCAGTGGCGGCGCTGCTGCCGATCATCAATCCATTCGGCGGGGCGCCCATTTTCCTCGCCATGACCTCCGGGCTCACGCCGGCCGAGCGCGCACGTACCGCGAAGCTCGTCGCCTTCAACAGCTTCGTGCTGCTCATAGCCTCGATCCTGGTCGGCGCCTACGTGCTGGACTTCTTCGGCGTCTCCATTCCGGCGGTGCAGGTGGCCGGAGGCATCGTGGTATGCGCCTTGGCCTGGTCCCTGCTCAATGGGCCGCTCAAGCCGGTGGTTTCCACGCCTGCCGGTGCCGCCAGCCCCGACAGCATCACGCAGGGCGCGTTTTATCCGATCACCATGCCGCTGACCGTCGGCCCCGGATCGATATCGGTGGCCGTGACCCTCGGAGCCAACCCGCCGCGCGGCTTGCGTGCGCTCCTGCCCACGATTCTTGCGCACTTCGTCGGCGTCTTGATCACTTGCGTCATCATCTACCTCTGCTATCGGTACGCGGATCGTCTGGTGCGCCGGCTGGGCAAGACGGGGACCAACATCATGATCCGGCTGACCGCGTTCATTCTGCTCGCCATCGGCGCGCAGATCGTCTGGAACGGTGCCAGCGCGATGTTGATCGGAGTGCTGCACTCCGCCGGGCGCGCCGCGCCTTCCGCGCTGGCGCATTCGAGGTGAGTCCGATTGCTCCCGGGGAGAGGAATCAGAGCGGTCGCAAGGTAGTCGTCGCCGGCCGGTCTACGGTCGATCCCGGCCGGTGCGACGCGGGAGCGGAGCGCTTCTCCGACCGCGGGGATCGCGCGCGCCGTTTTCCACCATGTCGTGCGCGCTGTCGGCGATGATCCGACGGAGCCGGCTCAAACCGTCGGTGAGGGCCGCGGGCCCGGGCTGCAGGATCTCGGACGATTTGATCTCGAATAATCGCTCGTGGCGAAGCGCCGGAATCGATTCCCAGCCGGGCCGCTCGCGCACTCTTGCCGGGTTGAATTTCTTTCCGCACCACGAGGCGATCAGCACGTCGGGGGCGCGCCGAACCACCTCGTACGGATCGGCGATGATGCGCTCCTTGGCGGCAGGCCGCGCGGCGAGGTCCGCAAAACAATTCTCCGCGCCGGCGATTTCGACGAGCTCGCCGACCCAACGGATGCCGCAGATCAGTGGATCGTCCCATTCCTCGAAATAGACGCGCGGCCGACAGGGCAGCTGAGATGCGGCGCGACGGGCATCGTCGATCGAGCGGCGCAACCGTCCGATCAGGGCCTGGGCGCGCGCGTGAGTGCCGATCATCCGGCCGAGCATGGCGATCGATTCCAGGATCTCGCCGACGCCGCGTTGATTGAAGACGTGCACCTCGATGCCGGCTCGAATCAGATCGGCGGCGATGCCCGCCTGCAGATCCGAGAAGCCCAGCACGAGATCCGGTTTCAGCGCGACGATGCGCTCGATCTTGGCGCTGGTGAAGGCGCTCACTTTGGGCTTTTCGCGGCGGGCCTGCGGCGGGCGCACCGTGAATCCCGAGATTCCCACGATACGGTCCTGCTCCCCGAGCAGATACAGCGTCTCGGTCGTCTCTTCCGTCAGGCAAACGATGCGCTGCGGACCGGTCCTGCGCCGTTCGCTCACCTTACAACTCTCAGAGTCCCGCCCCGGTCCGTCTGCGCCCCGTTCCAGACCGGGCTCGACGGGCCTCGGCCCTTGCGAGCCTTGTTCCACACCTCGCGCTTGACTCCGAAGAGCCCCCCGAGCACACGCCGTTGTCGGGCTGTCGGGTACGCTCTCATCCGATAGGCGCGCTCGCGTGTCAGGACATCGCTCATACTGTATATTTTAACAAATACGAGCGAGCCGGCTCAACGCCGGCAGGACCCAATCGCAGCGGCCGACGCACGTCCCGCTGCCCGTACCCGCATCGTCCTGCGGCTGGCGGGCACGGACACTGTGCGCCGACCCGAACGCGGCAGGTTCACTTACGTCCGGGTTCGCTGCAATGCTGTCCGAGAACACACTCGATCACTGGCTGGCGGAATACTCCCTCTCCCACCGCCACCCGGCCAATCGGATCATTCACACGGTGTGCGTGCCGGCGATCCTGTTCGCCAGCATTGCACTGCTGTGGAATGTGCATCTGCTCGGGTTGCGGGCCGCCTACCTCGCCATGGTCCTGGTGGCGCCGTTCTATCTGGCGCTGGGTTGGCGCGCCTCCATCATCATGGCGGGACAGTTTCTCCTCTGCGTTCTGATCCTGAGCGTCTGGTCCCGCGCAGTCCCGCTGCTCCCAAGTGTCGCCGGGATATTCGGGGCCGCCTGGATCGGTCAGTTCGTCGGCCATGCGATCGAGGGCCGTCGACCGAAGTTCCTCCAGGACGTCATGTTCCTGCTCATCGGTCCCCTGTGGGTCGTCCTGAAGCATCGCTGAACTCACCCAAACAGCGGACTTCCCCTTCCGGGACCGTATTCGCTTTGGCCCTATATGCCGGCCGCCGCATCGGGCGGCACTCGGAGGATCCCCATGCCTGCCGACGCTGTCGTTCCGCGCGAGAGCGGCTGCGATTGCGCTCAGATCCGCTACTGCGTGGAGCCGCTACGGCGGCGCCGGTCCAGTGCCGCCTGAACGCCAGCTCCGGCGGGATCGTCAAGGCGCGCCTCCTGGGCACCGGATCGCTCATCCCCACGCGCGACAGCCCGTGCCGTCCCTGCGGCGAACACGGCTAGCCCACCCCCTCACCCGGGCGTAGGCTCTAGCGGCGCGCCGAGGGAGGCGCCATCGTGGCTGTTGGCGGCGGGGCTGGAGTTCGCCGCCGGTGGGGCCACCGTTGCCCCCGCGTGTTCGGCATCTCTGGCGAGTGCTGCCCAGGGGAACCTTCAGGCGGCTCTGCCCGCAACTTTTCGGCTCCTGGCGTGTTCTTGCCTCAAACGATGATCCACCCGTGCAACTGGCAAGCCCAAGGCCCGATTCTCGAGAGTTCGCTGCGTTTATGCGCGCCTATCAGGATATGGTTTTCTCCACGGCAGTCCGCCTGACGGGCAGTCCCGCGCAGGCCGAGGACATCAGCCAGGACGTGTTCCTGAAGGCCTACGAGGATTTCGGGCGCCTGCGGGAAAGTCCGACCGCGGGCGGGTGGCTGAAGACCGTCGCCACGAATCTGGCGCTGAATCACCTGACCCGCCACCGTAAACGCTGGCGGCTGTTCTCCGAAGTCTTTGCCGACGACGGGCGCGAGGCCGATCTGGAGAGCGCCACCGCAACCTTCGACGGCGTCCTGCAGGAGATGGACGAGGCGCAACGCCATGCGCTCATCGAGCACGCCCTCGGTCAGCTCCCCGACCATCAGCGCGTGCCGCTCGTACTGTTTCACTTCGAAGAGATGTCCTACCAGGATATCGCCGCCCGTCTCGGTCACTCCCTGGCCAAGATCAAGACCGATATCCTGCGTGGACGTCTCGCCATGGCCAAGTCGCTGGCGCAAAGCGGCGTGGCGCCAAGCTCCGCGCAAAGCTGCAACCCGACATGAATTCCCGTAACCGCACGCTCGAAGAACATCTGGAGCACTTGACGCACGAGGCGCTGAGGCAGCTCCCGCCGTGCCGCGCACCCGCCTCGCTCGAGGCCCGCGTGCTGAACGAAGTCGCGGCGCGCACCGCGCAGCCGCGCCGGGCCGTCGGCATCAATCGCGGGCCGCTCGCGGCCCGCCTGGCGCTGATGGCGGGCTGTGTTCTGTGCATTCCGCTCGCCTGGGTGCTTATGACGAGCCTGCGGATGCAGCTGAGCTACATGCTGGCGGCGACCGGTGCGATTCATGTTCTTCACGGCTTTCGGGGCGTGAGCAGCGCGCTGCTGCTGCTCGCCGAGCTTGCCGTTCACCTGGCTCAGCGGATCCCGGGAGCCTGGCTGTTCGGTGGGCTGCTGGCCACCGGCGCGCTGTACGCAGCCCTGTGCGCGCTCGGCTACCTCGTGGTCCGATCAGCTGTGCCACATTCCAAGGTTCACTCGGTATGAAACAGATACTCCGCTGGGCTCTTACCGGTGCGCTGCTCACCGGACTGTGCGCATGCATCGCACCCGCCGCCGCGCATGACACACGCCGCGTCGAGGTCGGCTCCGCAGGCATCGACATCAGGGGCGGCGGCGGCCATGTCGTGATCGGCAATGGGGGGATCCGCATCACCGATCATTCCAAATCCATCGTCATCGCGAAGCACCAGTCCCGTTGCCCGAGCGGTCAGGAAATCGTCGCGGTCGGTCATAGCACACGGCTTGCCGCCGGCAGGACCGCCTGCGACGTCGTGACGGTATTTGGCAACAGCTCCGTTCACGGCACCGTGTCGGACTCAGTGGTCTCGGTCATGGGCAGCACTCGCGTCGACGGCAACGTCGCCAACAGCGTGGTCACCGTCTTCGGCAACGCCCACATCAACGGCAGCGTTGGCGGCAACGCCGTGACGATTTTCGGCAACCTGAAACTTGGTCCCAAGGCTGTCGTGCAGGGCCAGGCCGTCAGTCTGTTCGGCTCCTTCGAGCGCAACTCGTCGGCGGTGGTTCAGGGCGGCACGGTCCGGCTCATGTCCGGCATCTTCCGCTTCACCGACGGGTTGCAGGGATGGGGCGAGCATTGTCTGCTCTTCGGCCGGTTGCTCGCGCCCCGGCTCGACGTCCTGTGGGCCTGGGGCGTGGCGCTCGGCCTGCTGGCGATCTACCTGCTGGTGGCCGCCTTGTTCCGTGACGGCCTGCGCCGCTGCGTCCGGACGCTGGAGGAACACCCGGGTCCGTCGATTCTGACGGCGCTCGCAATGGTGCTGCTCACGCCGATCCTGATGCTCGTCTTGATGGTCGCGCTGACCGTGACCGTGGTCGGGATCATATTCGTTCCCCTGCTGTGGATCGGCCTGCTGTGCGCGGGGATTCTCGGGCGCGTCGTCACCCTTGCCTGGCTCGGCGGCCGGATACTGCGCGGCGCGCACCGTGGTGTCGACCAACCGGTCCTGCATGTGCTGGTCGGCGGAATGCTGGTGTTGGTCTTGTACATGGTGCCGGTGGTCGGTTTCATCGTCTTCGCCGTGGTCGGACTGATCGGCTTCGGCACGCTGACCTACACCCTGCTGCTCGCGCTGCGCTCAGCGCGCGGCGCCGTGCCGCCCCCACAGCCGGCCGAACCCCCGGGCACGGCCAGCGCTGCGCCGGGTCCCGGGGTGGCCGCCGCCGACACAACCAGCGACACCGCCGCGATGAGCGCCGGCCCCATACCCGGCGCGGCAACGAGCGCCGCGGCCGCGGAGCCGACCCCGCTCGAATTGACGGCGCTGCCGCGCGCCGGGTTCTGGATCCGCATGGCGGCGCTGCTGATCGACCTGGTGCTGATCAGTGTCTGCCTGAGCCTGATCGGTCATCACGACAGCAACGGCACGCTGATCGCACTGGCTGCCTACGGCGCGCTCATGTGGAAACTGCGTGGCACCACCGTCGGCGGCATCATTTGCCACTTGCGCGTGGCGCGCATCGACGGCCGCCCGCTCAGCTGGGAAACGGCTATTTTGCGCGCGCTCGGCTGCTTCCTCTCGTTGGTTGCCGCCGGACTCGGCTTCTTCTGGATCGCCTTCGACGCCGAGCGTCAGGCATGGCACGACAAGATCGCCGGCACCGTCGTGGTGTTGGTTCCGAAGGTACGGGGCTTGGTGTGACATGAGCACGCAGAACGACCCGCAGCCCGTGCAACGCGAGTCCGCCGCGATGGCGACTTCGGTCACCGTCGACACCGGCGGCGGCGCCTGGATCGGCCTCGACCGGGCACCCCCGGAAATTGCGACCGAACGCGGCGTCGGAACGCGCAAACTCTGGTGGATCACGACCGGCGCGCTGCTTGCGCTCGCCGTCGCCGCCGGAGTGACCCTGCGGGTGACACGGGCATCCAAGCCGCTCACGCCCCTCGCCGATCAGCACAACATTCCCCTGGTCTCGACCTTCGTCCCGGGCGTGCGGCCGGTGAACACCGAGGTCATGGTGACCGGCTCGATCTCGGCGCGCCACGATCTGCCGATCGGCGACGGCGGTCAGGCCGAGCGCATTGTCGCGGTCTACGCGCAAGTCGGCGACCTGGTCAGGCGGGGGCAGATCCTCGCCCAGCTGGACGATTCAGTTTTGAAACCGCAGGTCGCGGAGCTCGCCGCCGCCCTTGCCAAGGCGCAAGCCCAAGCGGCGCTCGCGGCCGCGGAGTACCGCCGGGCCGTGGCGATCGGCCCGAACGGCGGACTCTCGGCGCAAAATGTCGAGCAGCTCCAAGCCGCGGCGGCGATAAGTGCCGCCAACACCAAGATGGTCGCGGCGCAGCTGCGGCAGAAACGTGCCGAACTGGCCCTGACCCGCATCGTCGCGCCGGTCGCGGGCACCGTGCTGACTCGCACGGCCGAGGTCGGTCAGGTGGCCAGCCCCGGAGGCCCGCCGCTGTTCACTCTGGAGGACGAGAATCGCGTCGAGCTCATCGGACAGGTCGCCGAGCAGGATCTGGCCTCGTTGAAAGTGGGGCAACCGGCGCAAGTATATCTGATCGGATATCCGCGGCCTTTCCCCGGCCACATCTGGCTGCTCGGCGCCACCGTCGACACGCAGAACCGGCTCGGTCAGGTGCGCATCGCCCTTGCGCCCAATCCGGCCTTGAGGCCCGGCGCGTTCGCCCACGCCGTAATCAGCGAGAGTCATGCCGAGCGGCCGGTGGTACCGCAAACGGCGGTCATGACCGACTCCAAGGGATCGTACGTGTTCATCGTCAACCGCCGGAACATCGTCGTGCGGCAACCGGTGCAGCTCGGCGGCGTGCTCGCCTCGGGCGTGGTCATCGCGAAGGGTCTGACCGGGCAGGAGCGCGTGGTGACCCTGGCGGGCGGCTTCCTGCAAGGCGGCGAGAAGGTGCAGGTGGCGCCCGCCGGGCCGGCACACTCATGAAACGTCTGTCCGCATGGGCGATCCGGCACCCGCTGCCGCCGATCGTGCTGTTCGTCGTGCTGCTGTTCGTGGGTATCGTGTCCTTCCTGCGCCTGCCGGTGACACAGAACCCCCATATCTCCTATCCCATCGTCTCGGTGGTGGTCAGCGAGCCGGGTGCGGCGCCGGAGGAGGTGCAGATCCAGATCGTACGTCGCATCGAGGCGGCGGTGGCCGGAATCGGCAACATCCACCGCATTCTCTCCGACGCCTATCAGGGCGGCGAGGAAACCGACATCGAATTCCGGATCGGCACCCCGATCGATCGCGCCGTGACCGAAGTGCGCGACGCGGTCACCGAAGTACAACCCGATTTGCCCAACGACATCCTGCCGCCGGTGGTGCAGCAGGTCAAAGTCGACGGCGGGCCGATCGTGTACTACGCCGTCAGCTCCACCGATATGAGCGACCGGGCGATTTCCTGGTTCATCGACAACACGATCACCAAGACGCTGCTCAGAGTTCCAGGGGTCGCACAGGTTTCCCGCTACGGCGGCGTGAGCCGCGAGATCCGTGTCGAACTGAACCCGGCGCGCATGCAGGCCCTCGGCATCACCGCCTCGCAAGTCAACCGGCAGCTGGCCAATCTCAACATCGACATGCCCGGCGGCCGCGCCGATCTCGGCGACGGCGAGCAGACCATCCGCGTGCTCGGCAACGCGCACAGCGCGTGGCAGCTCGCGCAGACGCAGATTGTCCTTCCCGGCGGGCGGTTCGCCAGGCTCGGCAGCATCGCCACGGTGCGCGACGCCGCCGCCGAAGTGCGCAGCGTCGAGCTGTACAACGGGCGCCCCGCGATCTCCTTCGGTGTGGCGCGCGCCCGCGACACCTCCGACGTCACGGTTCTGCAAGGCGTCCGGCACGCCCTGGCCAAGATCCGCAAGGAATACCCCGACGTAGAGATCAATCAGACGTTCACCTCGGTCTCTTACACCACACAACAATATCACTCCGCGCTCGAGGCGCTCATCGAGGGCTCGATCCTCTCGGTGTTGGTGGTCTGGCTGTTCCTGCGGGACTTGCGCGCCACGTTGATCTCGGCGCTGGCGATTCCACTGTCGGCGATTCCCACCTTCGCGTTCATGGAGGCGATGGGCTTCACGCTCAATCAGGTCAGCCTGCTCGCCCTGTCGATGGTGTCGGGCGTGCTCGTCGATGACGCCATCGTCGAGATCGAAAACATCGTGCGGCACAAGCGCATGGGCAAAAGCGCCTACCAGGCCGCGATCGACGCGGCCGATCAGATCGCGCTCGCGGTCGTCGCGACGTCGTGCACGATCATCGCGGTGTTCGTGCCGGTGAGCTTCATGAGCGGCATCATCGGCCAGTACTTCAGACAGTTCGGGCTGTCGGTCGCTGCTGCGGTATTCTTCTCGCTGCTCGTCGCCCGGCTGGTGACGCCGGTGATCGCCGCCTACACCCTCAAATCGGAGCCGAAACCGGAACATCGGGATGGGCCGGTCATGGCCTGGTACCTGCGTGTCCTGAATTGGTGCGTACGCCACCGCTGGAAGACTGTCGGACTCGGCGTGCTGTTCTTCGTGGCGTCGATCTACGGCCTGGCGATGATGCCCAAGACGTTCATGCAGGAGCCCGACACCAGCACTGCGTCGCTCGAGATCGACTTGCCTCCGGGCGTGCAGCTCGCCGATACGAAACGCGTCGCCAACGCCGTCTATCGCATCCTCGCCCGGCAAAAGGACGTGAAGGCCATCGACGAGTCGGTCGGTGTCAATGGCAGCGTGCGCAAGGCCAATCTGTCCGTCGTCCTGGTGCCGCCGAGCGAGCGCAGGCTGACGCAGGTCCAATGGCAGAACAGCATGCTCGGCAAGCTGCGCGCGATTCCCAATGCGCAGATGTACTTCCAGGACTTCAACGGCGACAGCAACGGACATGACGTCACCGTCGATCTGACGGGGGACAACCTGACGCTTCTCGAGCACACCGCCCGCAAGGTGATGCGGCAGATGGCGGTGCTGCCCAGTCTGCGCGACGTCAGCTCCGAGGACGATCTGCCGCGCCCGGAAATTCGCATCCGGCCGCGGTTCGATCTGGCCGCCCAGCTCGGCGTGACCGTTGCCGACATCAGCCAGACGATCCGCATCGCCACGATCGGTGATCTGCTGCAGAACGACGCGAAATTCACCCTGCCCGACCGGCAGGTACCCATCCTGGTCAACCTGCAGCGCTCGGCGCGCGGGAGCCTGACGACGCTGGAGAATCTGCCCGTGCCGACCGCGGACGGCGGCACCGTGCCGCTGAAAGCCGTCGCCGCCTTCGGCTTCGGCGAGGGTCCGACTCAGATCCACAGCCGCGACCAGCGCCTGCGCATTGCAATCAACGCCAATCTCAACAGCGGCGTGCAGCTCGGCGAGGCCATGCAGGAGATTCATGCGCTGCCGGCGCTCGAGCACCTGCCGTCCGGCGTGCATCTGGCGGACACCGGCAATGCGCGCCTGATGTCGGAGCTGTTCACCGATTTCTTGATGGCGATGGGCACCGGCGTATTGATGGTGTTCGCGGTGCTGGTGCTGCTGTTCGCCCGGCTGCTGCAGCCGATCACGATTCTCTCGGCGCTGCCGCTGTCCATCGGCGGGGCGGTGGGCGCGCTGTACGTCACGGGCGAGCCGCTGTCTCTCGGGGTGATGATCGGCTTTCTGATGCTCATGGGCATCGTGGCGAAGAATTCGATCTTGCTCGTCGACTTCGCGATCGAGGAGATGCGTGCCGGCAAGGATCGGGTAACCGCGCTGCTCGAAGCCGGACACAAGCGCGCACGGCCGATCGTCATGACCACGGTGGCCATGGTCGCCGGCATGCTGCCGGTCGCTGTCGCGATCGGCGACCCCTTCCGCGCGCCCATGGCGATCGCCGTGATCGGCGGCTTGCTCGCCTCCACCGCCCTGACGCTGGTGGTCGTGCCGGCCGGTTTCACGCTGGTCGACGACGTCGAGCGCTGGATCGGACCGAAATTGGCGAAAGTCGTGATCGCCGAGCCGGGCGCGGTGCACGCGGCCGCCACCCCCGCGGGTCAGCCGGGATGAGCTGCTCGGCATCCGCAGTCGAGCTTCGTGGCAAACAGAGGGCATTGACGATGATTCGCAAACCGTTTATCGCACTCTGCGCGGCGCTGCCGCTCCTGGCGCTCGCCGCATGCGGGGCTTAGCGACGAGACCGTCGGTCGCGGATCGCTGTCGATCGCCTCCGACGCCGTGCACATAGCGGTGCGCGGCGCACCGAAGGCCACCATAAAAAGCGACGGCGATTTGCTGATCGGCCGGCGGGCCGTACGGCTCAGCCCGGCCGAACAGGCGCTCGCGCGGCATTATTTTCGGGACGCGCTCGATGTTGGCGCGGCGCAGTGAGCGGGCCTGCCTACGCGAGATCGTTCGCAGTTGGCGCAGTGATCCTGATGATGGCGCGCGGATCTGCCTGACACTCTATCTGCCGTTCAATACAACAGTGGCCTGAGGTCAGCTTCTCGACCGCAGCGACCTCGAGCGGCTGATCCGCGCAAGTGATCCCCGGCGGCAGTGCACGCTCATCAGCCAGGGTCATCGGCTTGGCGAAGAGCACGGACATCGGCCGCGCCGAGATCGAGTTCGTAGACACCACTCGACGCCTTGGCCTTCCACAGCGTCTTGGCCAGGGTGTCTTGCCCTCGAGGCGCACGCCGGTCTGCACGCGGATCACGGCGGGGCATATGGCACCGAGGCACAGAGGTACCGGCGATTCGGTGCGCTGCGGGCCGGCTTGCGGCCGAGCGCGCCGGCGTCGCGCCCGGTAAAATGGCCGGTGACCTCGGGGCCGGGCCCACGATTCCCGCGGGCGGCGGCGGCGCAGGGGAACCCCGGCGGCGCCGACCGGTCAATCCGGCTCTCGGCAACACACTGGAGGCCATGCGCCATGATCGGCACCGGTTCGCTCCCCCACTCTGCTCCCGCCCCGGAATCGACCCAATCGGGCGCTGCGGCGCGAATGGCCTGCGCGCGGCTGCGCGACTATCTGCGCAGCCAGATCCTCGGCCAGGAGGCGCTGGTCGAGCGTCTGCTCGTGGCCCTGCTCAGCGATGGTCACCTGCTGGTCGAGGGCCCGCCGGGACTCGCGAAGACGCGCGCCGTCAAGGCGCTGGCGCACGGCGTGGAGGCCGATTTCCAACGCGTGCAGTTCACACCGGACCTGCTGCCGGCCGACCTCACGGGATCGGAGATCTACCGGCCGGAAGAAGCCACCTTTCGCTTCCAACGGGGACCGCTCTTTCACAACGTGATTCTCGCCGACGAAATCAATCGCGCGCCGGCGAAGGTTCAATCGGCGCTGCTGGAGGCCATGGCCGAGCGCCAGATCAGCGTCGGCGCGGCGACCTACCCGCTGCCGCCGCTGTTCATGGTGATGGCGACCCAGAACCCCATCGAGCAGGAGGGCACCTATCCACTGCCCGAGGCGCAGCTCGACCGCTTCATGCTGCATGTGCGCATCGACTACCCCGACCGCGCCACGACGCTCAAGGTGATGGCGCTGGCGCGCAGCGAAGCGATCAGCCAACGCGAGCTGCCGCCTCCGCCGCAGCGGATGAGCCAGCAGACGGTCTTCGAGGCGCGGCGCGCGGTGCTCGGCCTGACGCTCTCCGATCCTGTGGCCGATTACATTGCCGCATTGGTCGATGCGACACGCAGGCCCGAGCCATACAGCGCGCAGCTGCGCCAATGGCTGCGCTGGGGGGCGAGCCCGCGTGCGGCGATCGCGATCGAGCGCGGCGCGCGCGCGCGCGCGTGGCTCGACGGCCGCGATTTCGTCACTCCCGAGGACGTGCAGGCCCTCGCTCCGGACGCGCTGCGCCATCGGTTGCTCATCGACTACACCGCGCAGGCGCAGGGCGTGACCGCCGAGACCTGCGTCAACGAACTGCTGGGCCGCGTTCCGGCTCCGTGAGGCGATGACGACCCCGACCCTGGCGGACTTGTTGACACTCCGCGGCGCGGCGCACGGCCTGACCCTGCGGGGACGACGGCACGCGCGCGCCGCGCTGATTGGCGCGCACTCCAGTGCGCAGCGCGGCCGAGGATTGGAGTTCCAGGAGGTCCGCCCCTACACCGCCGGGGATGATCCACGCAGCATCGATTGGCGCGTCACCGCGCGGCGGGGACGGCCGCACACCAAGCTTTATCGCGAAGAGCGCGAACGGCCCGTGTGGCTGCTGGTCGACCTGCAGCCGGGCACATTCTTCGGCAGCCGGCGCCAGTTGAAATCGACGCTCATCGTGCGGACTGCGGCGCTGCTCGCCTGGGTCGCCGCGCTCGGCGGCGACCGGATCGGCGGGGTGATCGCCGGCGGCGCCGCGGGCGTGCGCGTGCTGCCGGCGCGCGCGCGGCTCGAGGGCGTGTTGCCACTGCTCGAGGCATTGCTGGAAGCGCAGCCGACGGCGCCGGGACAACCGGCCCCGCAGTTGCTCGGCGAGGCGGTGCGCGCGCTGGGCGCGGTGGTCCGTCCCGGCAGTCAAGTATTCGCAGTCAGCGATTTCTGCGGTCCCGGCGGTCACCAGGAAGATCACTGGATACCGATCGCCCGACACAACGACGTCAGGCTCTATTGGATCACCGACCCGCTCGAGTCCAACGGCCTGCCCCCGGGACGCTTCCGGGCGGGACTGCCCGGCCGCCTGCTGGTGCTCGACGGACGGCGTGCGCGCAATGCTTGGCTCGCCGCATGGCAGGCCCGCGAGCGGCGCGTCACCGAGCTCTCGCAGCGCCTCGCCGCGCCGGTCGTGCGGCTCGAGACGTCGGAAAGCGTCGAAACCGCCCTGCGCACCGTGCTCTCGCGAGGACTGCCGGCGGCATGAATCCTAATTGGCTGAGCGAGCTTGCACCCGCGCACGCGCCACCGCCACCAGGCTGGTGGCCGCCGGCCCCGGGCTGGTGGGTGCTGGCGACACTGGCGGTTGCGCTTGCCGGTGGCGCGCTGTGGCGCTGGCAAACGCCGCGGCGCAGGCTGCGCCGTGCGGCGCTGCGCGAGCTGCGGCGGATCGGGTCGGCCGATACGGATCTGCGGCACAGCGCCGGGGCCATCGAGAATCTGCTGCGCCGTTACGCAATGGCGGTGTTCGGCCGTGAGCGGGTGGCCCGCCTGACGGGCGAGGCGTGGCTTACGTTCCTGGGCGCCGAGGGCGGCGCGCCGCTCGCCGGCGAGAGCGGTCGGCGTCTGCTCAGCACAGCTTTCGGCGGCGAAGCCTACGACGAACGCCCAAGCTGGCTCGCGGGCGCAGACGCCTTCGTACGCTGCGCCGGACGCGATGTCCGAACTCGGCGCAAGGGGAGACGATCCGGCGCATCCGCGGCGGATCGCGGCCCACAGGCAGGACAACCCTAGTGTTCCACTTCGCATGGCCGTGGATGGCGCTGCTCGCCCCTCTACCCTGGCTGGTGCGCCGCGTGCTGCCGACCAGCGAGCCGCGCGGCGCGGCGCTGTACCTGCCGATGGCCGTCGAAGTGGCTACCGCGGGCGCCGCCACGCCGCGGACCACGCGCGCCGATGGCGTGCTGCTGTCGATCATCTGGGCGCTGTTGGTGCTCGCGGCCATGCGGCCGCAGTGGTTGGGTGCGCCCTTACCCATTCATACCGAAGGGCGGCAGATCATTCTCGCCATCGACTGCTCGGGCTCCATGGCCACCCGGGACATGGGCGGGCAGGAGTCGCGCCTGCAGGTCGTGCAGCAGGTCGCCGGACGTTTCATCGATCACAGCCGGGGGGATCAAATCGGACTCATCCTCTTCGGCACCCGTCCCTATCTGCAGGCGCCGCTCACGACGGATCTGCGCACGGTGCACCGCTTCCTCGACGAGGCAATGGTCGGCGTGGCCGGACCCGAGACCGCGATCGGGGATGCCATCGGCCTGGCGATCAAGACGTTGCGACAGGTCAACCGCGGCACGCACACCCCGCACCAGCCGGTCATGATCCTGCTCACCGACGGAGGCAACAACACCGGAGTCATGCCGCCGATCGAGGCGGCGCATCTGGCGGCGCAGGTCGGTCTGCGCATCGACACCATCGGAGTCGGCGCGGCGGTCCATCGGACGATGTTTGGTTTCAGCGGCAACACCGCCCTGAACAAAAAGCTGCTGAAGAGGATCGCCCGCATCACCGGCGGTCGGTATTTCCGCGCCACCAACCGCACTGCGCTGCGCACGGTGTACCGGCAAATCGACCGGCTCGACCCGGTCGCCGCCAATCGGCGGTGGCTGCGCCCGGCGACCGAATGGTTCACTCTGCCGCTGGCGTTGGCCCTGCTGCTGAGCGTGCCGGCGGCATGGCGCATGACGGAGCGAGTCTGACGCCATGCCGCATGGCTTGCACTTTTTGCACCCGCTGTACCTGCTGGCGCTGTTGCCCCTGTGGGCGCTCGCGCTGTGGCTGGCTCGGCGCCGTGCTCGCGACGGCGCCTGGCTGCGCCACATCGACGCCGAACTCCTGGCGCGATTGCGCCTGCGCGGCGGCGGCGGCCGCTCGCCATGGCCGTTGGTCGTCGCGCTCTGGACACTCTCGGCGGTGGCGCTCGCCGGCCCGAGCTGGCAGCGGCAGGTCACCCCGGCTTATCGCCTCCCCGCGGCATGGGTGATCGCCCTGCAGCTGTCGCCTTCGATGGAAGCCCGCGACATCGTACCGAGTCGCATCGCGCGGGCACGCTTCGCCATCGACAACCTGCTCTCCGCGGCGCACGATGCGCGCGTCGGACTCGTCGCCTTCGCGGGCGACGCCTATACGGTCGCGCCGCTGACCGAGGACGTCGACACGGTGCGCAATCTCAGCCGTTCGCTCTCTCCGGATCTTATGCCGGAGCACGGCGCCCGTCTCGCCCCGGCGCTGGAGAAGGCCGCGCGGCTGCTCGATGCGTGGAAAGGTCACGACCGACAGATCGTCGTACTGATGGATGGCGTGACCGACCCGGCACGCGCGATGATGGCCGCCGAGCGCCTGCACCACGCGGGCATCGACGTGAATGTCGTCGGCGTCGGAACCACCAGGGGAGCGCCCGCGCCCAACGGCGATGGCGGATTCGAGCACGGCCCCGATGGCAAGATCATCATGACGCGCCTGCGGCCTGCGGTCCTGCGGCGCATTGCCACAGCGGGCGGCGGCCAGTTCGTGACGGTGAATCAATTGCCGCTGTTGATCGGCGAGCTGCACGCGGCGGGGCTCGGCAGCCTTGGCCGGGCACAGCTCGCCCCGCACGTGCGCCTCGCAAGCTGGCTCAACGACGGCGTCTGGCTGCTGCCGCTGATTCTGCTGCTCGGCGCGCTCGCGGCGCGACGGGGGTGGACCTGACGATGCGCGCGGTGGTTTTGCTCATCCTGGGATCCCTGGTGTGCGCCCCGGCCTGCGCGGGGGTGTGGACCAATTTGTGGCGAACCCCCGATCAGCAGGGCGAGGCGCTGCTTGCGGCCGGTCAGCCGGCAAAGGCGGCCGAGCGCTTCTCCAATCCGCGGTTGAAGGCATACGCGGACCTGCGCGCCGGCCGTTACGGCGCGGCGGCGCGCTTGCTCGCGCCGCTGAAGGGTCCGACTTCCGAATACAACCGCGGCAATGCCTTGGCGCGCTTAGGTCATCTGCATCAGGCACTCGCCGCCTACGATGCGGCCTTGAAGCAGGCGCCGCACGACGCTGATATCCGGCACAACCGCGATCTGGTCGAGCGCGTGCTGGCGCACCAACGGCCGCCGCGCGCGCGCAAGCCGGGGCACGGCGGCGCGAAGCGCCACGCCTCGGGCACCTCACAAGGCAAACAAGGACACGGCGCTCTCGGCGCCGGCAAGGGACAGCGCTCGGGCGAATCCGGCGCGAAGGGCCGTGGCTCGAGCCGACAGCAGGGCCACAGCGGCGGCAAGGGCACGGCCGCGGGCGCGCCGGGATCCCGCTCGGCCCAGGCACGCGGCACGACCGGCACCGGAGCGCATCGAGAGCAGGCGACTGGCGCGAGCGGACAGTCGGGCGAGCGCGCCGGAGCGCGGCGGCGCACCGCCGGTCAGGCGCGCCGTGACGCGGCACGGGCTGCTGCGCTGGCTCGTCGCGAGGCGGAGCACGGTAACTCGCGTCCCGTGCGAGCCGGCCGCGCAGACGGATCGCATCGCGCCGCGCGCAGCCTCGCGGCCCGGACAGGCGGGATACGCTCCCGGCCGCCGAAGCCCGTGAGCGAGAAAACCCTGGCGCTGCAGCAGTGGCTGCGGCAACTGCCGAATAATCCGGCCGGGCTGCTGCGCCGCGAGTTCCTGATCAAATACATGATGCGTCATCGCGGGACGGAGCCATGAAGGCGCGGGTCGCGAGCGCGGCGCTGACGCTTTGCCTATGGGTGCTCGCCGGGACGGCTCGGGCGGCGATCACAGCGCAGCTCAGCAGCTCGCAGGTCACATCGGGCAGCACCGTTCAGTTGACACTGCGGTACGACGGTCTGACCACCAGCGAACCGGCTCTGGCGCCGCTGCGCCGGGATTTCGACATCCTGGGCACCAGTTCCAGCACCAGCGTACAGATCGGCACCGGCGGCAGCGCGGACAGCACGGAAGTCGAGCTGACATTGGCGCCGAAGCACGCGGGCCGCTTGACGATCCCGCCGATCGCCTGGGATGGGCAGCGCAGTCCGGCACTGACGCTCACCGTATCCGGCTCGAGCTCGGCCACGGCGCCACGCGGCGGCACGGCCGCGCCTCCCGGAATCTTCATCGTCAGTCACGTCACGCCGGCACATCCGTATGTGCAGTCACAGGTACGGCTGACCATTCAGATTTTCACGGACGAGCAGCTTTATCGCGGCACCCTGGATTTCTCCGGACACGGGGCGGCCCTGGTGAAACAGATCGGCACCAACCAGTACGCGAGCACGATGCGCGGCGGCCGGTCCTATCAAGTCATCACGCGCCGCTACGTGCTGTTTCCGCTGCGCAGTGGCACGGTGCGTCTGGCCGGCCCGGTGCTCGATGGGCAGGTCGCCGTGACGCGGAGCACCTCTCCCTGGAACGGC
>JAJZZR010000178.1 GCA_021797465.1 Pseudomonadota bacterium
GGTCACCGAGATGCCGCTCGGCCTGCAGGCGAAGCTCCTGCGCGTGCTGCAGGAGCGCGAAGTCGAGCGTATCGGTGGCCGCGAGACCATCAGTCTGCAAGTGCGCGTCATCGCCACCACCAACCGACGTCTGCGTGAGGAGGTGGCCGGAGGACGCTTCCGCGAGGATCTCTATTACCGGCTGAACGTCTTCCCGTTGGCGATCGCCCCGTTGCGTCTGCGTCGCGACGACGTGCTGCCGCTCGCTATGCAACTGCTGACCGCGCGTTGCCGCCCCGGACGGCCGATTCCGGCATTGAGCGCCGACGCGGCTCACCGGCTGCTCACGTATTCCTGGCCCGGCAACGTGCGCGAGCTCGACAACCTGCTGCAAAGGGCGCTGATCCTGCTCAACGGCCCGGTGATCGGTCCGGAGCACATTCAATTCGAGCTCGCCAACGAGGCGCCGTTCGCGCCGCCGGTGGCGCCGCCGGCCACGGCGGGCGTCAGCTCGCTGGCCGGCTCGCTGATCCAGGCCGAACGCGATCTGATCCTCGATGCGCTCAAGAGCGGTCAGGGCAATCGGCGCGAGGCGGCCGAGCGGCTCGGCATCAGTCCGCGCACGCTGCGCTACAAGCTCGCGCGCCTGCGCGAGGCGGGCGTCGAAGTTCCCGCGGCTTGAAGGAGGGCTTCATGAGTCAGATGGCTATCAATCAGGTGCTGGCACAAATCCGCGCCATGTCTTCCCAGGTGCGTCTGGATGCGCCGCGGCCGGCGGGACTCGGCCCGCTGTCGCAGTCAGGCGCGACGGGGGTTTCCGGTAGCAGTGAATTCGCCTCGATCCTCAAGCGGGGCATCGATGCGGTCAATCAGAGCGAACAGCGCGCCAGCGCGCTCACCAATGCATTCTCGCGCGGCGCACCCGGAGTGTCGCTGCCGCAGGTGGTGCTGCAGGTCGAGAAGGCCAGCGTGTCGTTCGACGCCCTGACCCAGGTGCGCAACCGCCTGATCACCGCCTATCAAGACATCATGAACATGCAGATGTAGCACATCACCATGGCTGTCGACTCCACCGCAATGCGGGCCACACCGGCCATTCCTTTCAATCTGCGTCCGTTGCTGCTGCTGGTCGGCATCGCCGCGGCGGTCGCCGCCGGCGTGTGGATTGTGCTGTGGTCGCGCGGACCGACCTACAGCCTGCTGTACGCCAACCTCTCGGCGCAGCAGGAGTCGCAGGTCGTGCAGGCGCTGCAGGCGGCGCAGATTCCCTACCGGCTCGACGCCGCGACCAATGGTGTGGAGGTGCCGGCCCAGCAGCTCGATGCGGCGCGCCTGAAGTTGGCGGGCCAGGGGGTCGCCGAGGGCGACAGCTTCGCCGAACTCGACAAGGGCTCTGGATTCGGGGTGAGTCAGTTCATCGAGAATGTGCGCTACCAGCACGCGCTCGAGCAGGAGCTGGCGCGCACCATCGCCAGCATGCAGCAGATCGCCGCGGCGCGCGTTAATCTCGCCGAGCCGCGCCAGTCCGTGTTTCTCAGCGATCAGACCGCGGCGAGCGCCTCGGTATTCGTGCAACTGCGCGCCGGCAGCGTGCTCGGTCCGGAGCAGGTGCAGGCAATCGTCAACCTGGTCGCCTCGAGCGTGCCGAATCTCACCCCGACCCATGTGACGGTGGTCGATCAGAACGGGCAGCTGCTGTCCGGCCCGCAAGGCAACAGCCGGTATTCTCTCGACGAGCAGAGTTACGACATGGTACGTCGTATCGAGGCCGACGATCAGCAGCGTATCGTGACGCTGCTGACGCCACTGGTCGGACCAGGCCTGGTGCACGCCGACGTGGTCGTCGCCCTCAACACGGCAAGTCGGGAGGAGGCGCGGGAACTGTACAGACCGCACAGCCAGATCGTGCGCAGCGAGCAGATCTCCGAGCAGACCAGCGGCGCGGGTGGTCCGGGCGGCGTGCCCGGCTCGCTTTCCAACGAGCCGCCGGTGCCCGGTACGCTCGCGCGCGCGCCGATGAGCAAGCCGGCCGCCGCGGCGCCCAACGCCGCGGCCAAGGCCGCCGGCGGCAAGACCGGTGCGCGGGCCGCCGCCGGCGCAAAACCGGCGCTCAAGACGCTCGGCGGCGTCGGCGGTCACGTGCTCTCGAGCAACGTGACGCGAAATTATGAGATCGATCGCACGCTCGACTACTCGCGGCAGCCGCCCGGGCAGATCCGCCGCCTTTCCGTGGCGGTACTGGTCGGCTATCGCGCGGTGAAGGGAGCCGGCGGCAAGATCACTCAGGTCCCGCTGTCGCCGGCGGAACTCGGGAGAGTGACGCAGCTGGTCAAGAATGCGGTCGGATTCAATGCGGCCCGCGGCGACAGCGTGAGCGTTGTCAACGAGCCGCTCGATCTGTCGAGCGTCGCGGGCGGCCAATTCGTCCGTCCGTCCCTCTGGCAGCGCCCGCTGTTCCTCACCCTGCTGAAAGTCATCGTCGGATTGATCGGCGTGCTCGCGCTGGTCTTGGCGGTGCTGCGGCCATTGGTGCGTTCACTGCTGACGGTCACGGCTGCGCCTGCGCAGCTCGTCCACGCGGCGCTGGCGGACGGCTCGCCCCAGGCGCAGAAGGATGCGGTCGTCAAGGAACTCTCGCACGACCAGCAGCTGGCCAACGCGCGCGCCATGGTGGGCCAGGATCCCAAGCGCGTCGCACAACTGGTGCGCGGCTGGGTAGGCAACGATGAGTGAGCGCGGCGCAAAAGGCGCGAGCCGCAGTGGCACCGAGCGGGCCGCGATTCTCCTGCTGACCCTCGGGGAGCACGAGGCGGCGCAGGTGCTCAAGCACATGGGGGCCAAGGAGGTGCAGCGCATCGGCGCGGCCATGGCGAATCTGAGCAATGTCTCGCTCGAGGAAGTGCAGGGCGTGATCTCGGAGTTCACCTCGAACGTCGAGACTCAAACCTCGGTCGGCGTGGGGACGGATGAGTTTCTGCGCAAGGTTCTGGTCGATGCGCTCGGCGCCGGCAAGGCCGAGAGCATCATCGATCGAATCAACATCGGCCGCAGCAGCAAGGGCCTGGAGGCGCTGAAGTGGATGGATTCGCGGGCGGTGGCCGAGCTGGTCCGCCAGGAGCATCCGCAGATCATCGCCATCGTGCTCGCGTATCTCGAGGCGGACCAGGCGGCCGAGGTGCTGACTCTGCTGCCGGAGGCGGTTCGACCGGAAGTGGTTGCGCGCATCGCGTTGCTCGATGGAGTGCAGCCGAACGCGCTCTCCGAGCTCGACGACATCATCGAGAAGCAATTTGCCGGCAAGTCGACCGGCAAGACTTCGGTGCTCGGCGGCGCCAAGGCCGTCGCTAACATCATCAATTTCCTCGAGCCCAGCCAGGAGAGCTCGCTGATGGAGCAGGTGGCCAAGAACGACGAAGCGCTCGCGGCGCGCATCGAGGAGCTGGTGTTCGTGTTTGACAACCTGATCGAGCTCGACGATCGCAGCATGCAGGAGCTGCTGCGGCAGGTCGCGAGCGATCAATTGC
>JAJZZR010000191.1 GCA_021797465.1 Pseudomonadota bacterium
AGCAGCTCGGCGGCGATGTCGCGGATCTGTTCGGCGGCGCGCTTGCGGGCCTTGGCCCACTGATCGGTGCCGAGCTTGTGCAGCGGGGCGCTCTCGCTCGCCGCGCCCGTGTAGCGCGTGACCAGATGCAGCGACTGCACCGGCACGTAGATCCGATCGCCGCCCTGGTATTCCAACACCAGAAACTCGCCGGCCTCGCCGGCGACCTCCATCGGCTGCAGCCCGACGTAGCGCCCGACGCCGTACTGCTCATGCACCACGGGCGCGCCGGGGTTTAGGTCCTGCAAATCCCGCAGCACCGCTTGCGGGTCGGCGGCGGCGCGCGCGCGCCGCCGCTCCTGAGGGGCGCGCGCCCCGAACAGCTGCGATTCGGCGATGACCGCGAGCGGCGGGTCGGTCACCCAGAGGCCGGCGAGATCGGGCGCCACGGTGAGCGCGAGCGGGGTGCGCGACGCAAGGAAAGCTTCCCAGTCGGCGACCGGCTCGACGGGGTGGCCGTGGGCGCGCAGCTGTTCCTGTAGAACCTCGCGCCGCCCGGGCGAATCGGCCGCGATCAGCGCTCGGCCGCCAAGCTCGCCGAGGAAGGCGTCCAGGCGCTGCAGCGGCCGGTCGGCGCGCGTGTCGATGCGCAGATCCCGTGGCTCGCGCGTCGCGAAGACGCGTTGCCCGCCGTCGCCGGGCGCTTGCGGGCTCTCGAGGGTCACGGAGGCGAACCGCTCGAGCTCGGCAGCCAACGGTTCGGGCCCGAGAAACAGCTCCGCGGGCGCCAGTACCGGCCGCTCGATGTCATGACGCCGCTCCTCGTAGCGTGACTCGATCTCCCGCCAGGCCCGCTCGAGGGCGGCTGGCAGGGCCGCATCGCGCACGATCACGGCATTGGCGGGCAGATAATCGAACAGCGTCGCGGTCTGCTCGAAGAACAGCGGCAGATAGAACTCCACGCCCGCCGGCGCGAGGCCTGTGGAGACGCCGCGATAGATGCTCGAGCGGGTCGGGTCGCCCTCGAAGCGGGTACGGAAGCGCCGGCGGAAATCCTTCACGGCATCGGCGTCGAGCGGCAGCTCCCGCGCCGGCAGCAGCTGCACGCGCTCGATGGGCTGCAACGAGCGTTGTGTATCCGGATCGAAGCTGCGGATGGCGTCGATCTGCTCGTCGAACAGGTCGACGCGCAGCGGCTCGGGAGCGCCCATGGGATAGACGTCGAACAAGGAGCCGCGCACCGCGAACTCGCCGGGACTGTGCACCTGGCTGACGCTGGCGTAGCCGGCCTCGATCAGCCGCGCGCGGAACGGCTCGAGGTCGAGCGTGTCTCCGCGGGCGAACTGGAAAGCCCGCGCCTGCACGTACTGCTGTGGGGGCAGGCGCTGCATGAGCGTGTCGAGCGTGACGATCAGGCAGCCGTGGCGCACCCGCGGCAGCTCGTAGAGCGTGCGCAGGCGATCCGAAACGATGTCCGGGTGCGGAGAGAACAGATCATAGGGCAGCACCTCCCAGTCGGGGAAGGTGAGCAGCGGCACCCGCGCATGGGCGAAGAAGGCGAGCTCGGCGCTCAGACGCGCCAACTGGCGGGCCGCGTCGGTTACGACCACGTAGAGCTTTTCGTCGGCGCGAGCTGCTTCCGCGAGCGCGAGGGCCGCGGCGCTGCCATGCAGGTGGTGCCAGTGCAGGTGTCGCCTGTGGGCACCCGGGACGGGCGGATCGAGAACGTTCAAACGGCGACCGGGACTTCCATAACCTCAGCGCGCGTCGCGGCCGGCACGCAGAAGATGTCGATGGTGCGGCTGCGTCCACGCAGCTGCATCGGCGGCAGAGGCGTGGCGCCGACGTCGACGCCGAGCGAATCCAGAGACTGCTTGATGGTGTGAGAGAAGAGCATTTCCCCGGCGCGCGCGCGCTGGCAGAGCCGGGCCGCCACGTTCACGGTGTCGCCGATCAGCGTGTAGCTCATGTATGAACTCGAGCCGATGTTGCAGGCGACGACGTCACCCTCGTTGATGCCGATGCCGAGGCCGGCGTCGACGTCGAAGCGCGTATGCCACGAGCCGGCGAGCACCGCAAAGCTGTCGAGCATCTCCAGAGCGGCGCGTACGGCACGGCCGGGGCTGTCAGGCTGCTCGAGCGGCACGCCGAAGCCGAGCATGAGGCAGTCGCCGGCGAGGTGGAACACCGTGCCGTCGTGGCGCAGCGTGATCTCCGTGAGCAGCGAGAAGTACTCGTTCAGCAAGGGGACTACTTGGCGCGGCTCGAGCCGTTCGGACAGGCTGGTGAATCCGCGCAGGTCGGCGAACAGCACCACCGCGTGGGTGCGCAAGTCGTCCGCCGAGAGCAGCGTCTCGCGCAGCTGGACGTCCTCGAGGATCCGCTCGGCAAGCTGCGGAGAGACGTAGCGGCGCACAGCGCGGCGCAGCACCTCCTCACGCCGGCGGATCTCGGCATGCAAGTGTGCCTGTGCCAGCTCCCGTCGCAGGGCGCCGGCGTGGATCAGCTCTTCGATGCCGAGAGAATTATCCAAGACCACGGGGGTTTATCCGGTCATTCTTCTGCTGAGGGTGAGCCTACCATAATCCAGCCGTCATGCGTCGCCGAGGCCCGACACACGTCGGCCCGAGCCGGCTCGGGCCGGCCCGCGTCGGGCACTTCTATTGGGTTGTCGGCGCCGCGGTCGCGCGGCTTGAACGGGAATCGCGGCGCTAGTTTCGCGCCGGCGGGTGCACCACGGCGTGGATCACGCGCGTGTACTCGAAGTAAACGCTGAAATCCCGATAGTCCCAGCGCGTCATGGGCGGATGTCCGACGGCGGGGTAACGTTTCTGAGGGACGCCGAAGGTGCGCTCCACCTGCTGCATGGTCTGCCCCCGGTGCGGGTGGGGCACCGTGGTTGGCGCGATTTCGAGGTGTCCATCGACGACCACAGTTTCGGCCGCCGCCGTGGCGCACACGGCGCAAGCGATCAGCACTGCCAAGAGAGTTCGGGCGCGCATCTTCTGACCTCCCTTTTCACTATACACCCGGGGGCATTCTGTCAATGCCGGTGGGCGGGGCGAAGCGGCAAAACTGTGACGTGCCGCATGCGGCGGGGGAGCCCGGGAATATGGTTAAATCGCCCGATGTTTCATCCGCTGTCGTTGTTCGTGGGCTGGCGTTACGTGCGCGCCCGCTCGCACAAGTTCTTCGTCTCGTTCATCACCTGGACGTCCGTGGCGGGGGTCTGCGTGGGCGTGGCGGCGCTGATCGTCATTCTGTCGGTGATGAACGGGTTTGAGAGCGATCTGCGGCAGCGCCTGCTCGCGCTCGATTCCGATGCGCGAGTGGTGGTCAACCCCTCGGCCGAGACGGCCAGTCCGCCGCCGCCGCAGGTCTGGCGGCGCATCGCGCGGCTGGCGCGCGCCAGCCCGGGCGTGGTCGGGGTGGCGCCGTTCGTGCAGTCCCAGGCGCTCGCGGTGCGCACCCCGCAGATGCTCCCGGTCCTGCTGCGCGGCATCGATCCGGCGGCCGAACCGTCG
>JAJZZR010000075.1 GCA_021797465.1 Pseudomonadota bacterium
TTCTCGTAGTCGATGCCGCCGTAGACCACGGCGTGCTTCAGGCCGGTGTGCCGGCCGAGGGTTTCGGCATCGTGATGGATCTGCACCGCGAGCTCGCGGGTTGGGGCGAGGATCAGGGCGCGGACCGAAGTGGGGGTGCGTCCGGGGGGCGGTGCGCGCGTGAGAAGGGTATGGTACAGGGCGACCAGGAACGCGGCCGTCTTGCCGGTGCCGGTCTGGGCCTGGCCGGCCACGTCGCGGCCGGTGAGCGCGATCGGCAGGGTCTGAGCTTGTATGGGCGTGCAGCGTGCGAAGCCCGCGTCACGCACGCCGGCGAGGACCGGCGGGGCGATCCCCAGACTCTCGAAGGTCGTGGTGTGGGGAGTGGGTTCGTTCATCGATTCTCCCGCGTGCGCCAAGTCCGCCCGAACCCCGGGGGAGGGCGCCGCTGATGCGTTTGTGGTATCATTTAGCAGTTTAACTCTCCTCATACTACACGAGGCCGCGCCCTTGGCGGGCGAGACGACGCGTTGTGGTCTGGGGTCCGGTGCCGGGACCTTGGCGGGGCGCGCCGCAGCGGGTAAATGGGCGCTCTGCGCGCGCCGATGGCGTGCGCACGCTGAATTCCGCGGTGCTTTCGGGCCGCCGGGCGTCCGGGATCCTGACGCTTGCGGCGCGCGTCGGGGGTGTTGTGCTCAGGCTTGCGAGGCCCTTGCAAAAACATTCTGAAAGGGCTAAAAAGTCCCCAGTGGGCGGACCATCCGGTCCGCGCCTGCCGGCCCAAGAGGGCATTCCAAGCAGGCACCATCCTAATTGAATCAAGCTCGATACCTCATTACTTCACGAGTTAGTGTAACCGTTTGACGGGCATTTCCGGCAGGGGCGTTCTCCAGCCCGCCACCCGGCCTCGATAACCCTTCGCTGATCCCGATATAGAGACTCTGCCTTCGACGGAGGTTGACCCGCGTGAGCAATCCGCACATTGTCCATACCACAGACGCCACATTTACGCAGGACGTCCTGCAGTCCGATAAGCCCGTGCTGCTCGATTTCTGGGCGGAATGGTGTGGTCCATGCAAGATGATCGCCCCGATACTCGACGAGATCGCCGGCGAATACGGCGACCGCGTGACGATCGCCAAGATCAACATCGACGAGAATCCGCAGACTCCGCCGAGGTACGGCATCCGCGGCATTCCGACGCTGATTCTGTTCAAGAACGGCACGGTCGAGGCCCAGAAGGTCGGCGCCGTGTCCAAATCACAACTGTCGGCATTTCTGGAAAGCAACCTGTGAGAGGCTACCTCGGTAATCAGGGCCGCAACAGGTCCAAGGGCCAGCGCCACGGCAATCGTGATCGCGACGGCAACCGCGCCAACGGCAACACCGGCGGTCGTCCGGACGAGCTGCCGCACGACGACGGGTTCGAGGCCGACGAATCCGAGATCATCAGTCCGACCGAGCTCGCGCAGTCGCGCAACTCGATGAGTCTGACGGACCTCAAGTCCAAGCCCATCCACGAGCTCGTGAAGGTCGCCGAGTCGATGGGGCTGGAGAATCTCGCCCGCTCGCGCAAGCAGGACATCATCTTCTCGATGCTCAAGGCGCATGCCCGCAACGGCGAGAACATATACGGTGACGGCGTGCTCGAGATCCTGCAGGACGGCTTCGGCTTTCTGCGCTCGGCCGACGGGTCCTATCTCGCCGGCCCCGACGATATCTACATCAGCCCCAGCCAGATCCGCCGCTTCAATCTGCGCACCGGCGACACGATCTCGGGGTTGATCCGGCCGCCGAAGGACGGTGAGCGCTATTTCGCGCTCCTGAAGGTCGGAGAGATCAATTTCGACTCGCCCGAGAGCTCGCGCAACAAGGTTCTGTTCGAGAACCTCACGCCGCTGCACCCGACCAAGCGCTTGAAGCTCGAGCGCGGCAATGGCTCGACGGAGGATCTCACGGCGCGAACCATCGACCTGGTGGCGCCCATCGGCAAGGGCCAGCGCGGCCTGATCGTCTCGCCGCCGAAGGCCGGAAAGACGATGCTGCTGCAGAATATCGCCACCTCGCTCACCGCCAATCATCCGGAGGTGTACCTCATCGTCCTGCTCATCGACGAGCGGCCCGAGGAAGTCACCGAGATGCAGCGTACCGTCAAGGGCGAGGTGGTCTCGAGCACCTTCGACGAGCCGGCGGCGCGCCACGTTCAGGTCGCCGAGATGGTCATCGAGAAGGCCAAGCGCCTGGTCGAGCACAAGAAGGACGTGGTCATCCTGCTCGACTCCATCACTCGTCTCGCGCGCGCCTACAACACCGTGGTGCCGTCTTCCGGCAAGGTGCTGACCGGCGGCGTCGATGCGAACGCGCTGCAGCGCCCGAAGCGCTTCTTCGGCGCGGCGCGCAACATCGAGGAGGGCGGAAGCCTGACCATCCTCGCCACCGCGCTGATCGACACCGGCTCGAAGATGGACGACGTCATCTACGAGGAATTCAAGGGTACCGGCAACAGCGAGATCCACCTGGACCGGCGCATCGCCGAGAAGCGGGTATTCCCGTCGGTGAACATCAACCGCTCGGGCACGCGCAAGGAGGAGCTCATCACCGATTCGGGTGAGCTCGCCAAGATGTGGATCCTGCGCAAGCTGCTGCACCCGATGGATGAGCTCGCGGCGATCGAGTTCCTGCTCGACAAGCTCAAGGACACCAAGTCGAACAGCGAGTTCTTCGAATCGATGAAACGCTGACACGCTGTGGGACGCCGCATAAGGATTCGCCGCGGCGGGACTTGCCTCTCTGGGCCCCGAACCCGAGCGAGATGAGCCGATCGCCGGCCGCTCTGCCGGGTAATCTTCAGGACCCGCCCAGGGAACGGATCAGGAGCGCCCGTACGGCATGCAGAGCCTGCTCGCCGCGTTCGCCCATGAGGCCGCGCAGTTCAGGCGGCAGGTGCTCAAGAGGATCGCCGCTGGTCTGGAATGCGTAATAGTCGAACAGGTTTCGCCAGACAGCGCGCTGCCCGGCCGTCGTTTCGCGAAACGAAAATACCGCGTGCAGCAAGCTGTCCAGGGGCGACAGGGGGAACTTGTTGTCATCCCACCAGTAGTTCACAAGCACGTTGAACGCCGCAAGCGACTCGACGCCGTGCCACCACCCGTACGGAATGAACACCGCATCACCAGGCCCCAGCTCAACGACGTGCGCGTGTTGCTCTGCCAGGCGAAATCTCGGGTAGCGGACATAGTCGGGCGCGTCGGGCCTCACCATGCTGACCGGCACGCCGGCCAACGTGACATCCAATGAGCTCGGGTACAGATTGGGCAGTTGCTCGGGTGGGTACAACGTGAAGCGACGGCTTCCGGCAACCACACAAGCAATATTGCTGTAAAAGTCGAAATGAGTCTGCACGGTGACTCGGTTGCCGATCCAAATTCGCGGGGCGATGGCGCGATCGACAAGTTCCAGCGTATGAAACCTGGTGAAGGTTGGCAGACAGTCCGGCAGGTGCGCCGATTCAATGTAGATAGCA
>JAJZZR010000173.1 GCA_021797465.1 Pseudomonadota bacterium
GCCCCAGACGAGCGCGGCTGCAAAGAGCGCAAATGCGATCCAGACCAGGGTGAGAGGTCCTGTCCACAGGGCGACGGTATCGCGCTGAATGCTCCAGAAATCGAATATGGTCGGTTTCAGGCGGGGCAGAGAGCGTGCCCAGGGCAGGAGCGCCGCCGCGCCCGTGAGACGCTGTAGCGCCTCCTGCGGCGGCGCCGTGGCCCACCAGAAGGTCAGGACCAGCCACCAGAAGATCAGGACGAATAAAAACGATCCGAGCAAGCGCGTGCGCATGGCATTTCCGAATAATCGTCGGGAAATATTCCCGGATAAAAATTTCCGCCTCTGATTGCTATAGGCATGAGGTAAGCCCAATCGGGCGCATAGTCATCGAGGAGACCTGAAATGTCCGAGACCCCAGCCAGCTCCCCCGCCCCAGCGCATGTACCGGCCACCGCAAGTCAGTCCGGAACGACTGAGAAGAAGTACGACTACGTGCGCGTACGGATCTGCCTGCCTGGCAAGACAATGACCACGATCAGCCTGGATCGCGGCCTGGTGAAAAAGGCCACTCGTGCCCTCGGGTCCGAGGAGAAGGCGCGCGAGATCGCCGCGGCCGCGGCGCTGCAATACATCGAGGGCCAGAGCCCGGCGCGTACCCGCAGCGCCTTTGCCGCTCGAGCACTCCAGCGCGTCGCGCTGGCCCGCCCCGACGCTTCTTCTTGATCCGCCGGGGCTGGGGGTGCGGATCAAAACCACAGCTGCCACCACTTCTTCTTCGGGCGCGGCAGCTCGACCGCGAAACTCGCGTGCCGAACCTGGCGTACATCCAGCACTCGAGTGACCGGATCTTCCGTGATCCTGAGCGGCTCGACCGGTCCGAGCGAGCGCTCGAGCAGTCTTGCGTCCTCACCGATGTCTCCCGCGAGCATCAGGGTCACTGGCCCTGGCAGCCGCCGGGCACACGCTGAAGCGCATTGCAGTCTCAGCTTGTAGCGGGCAGCGATCGCGCTGAGCGGAGCGCGCACGGATGTGTCCGCGAACGTGCGTGGCCCTCTCGGCGTCCGGGGGGTTGAACCCACCGAGCGCGCGGCAGCGAGTGATGCCTGGGTGCCGAGCGTCACCGTCCTCGAGCCTACATCCGCGGCCACCGCGAGTCTGGACTGCGCGCCGATCCGCTCGTATATCCCGATCGCGGTATCCCCTGCTCTCCAGGAAACAGATCTGCAAAGCGGGGGCGCCCCGGGAAGCTCGAGCCGCCAGCCCTTCGGCAGTATCTCTCTCACCGCCCGCGCGCAGGAGACCCATGTGCCTGTGGAGCCGATCGGGGCCTCGAGTCCCCCCAGGGGGCGGCCAGCCGCCCAGGCCGGCGCTGCGACCAGCCCGAGATAAAAAATACCCGCGACAGCGGTCGCGGCAATGCGTCTACCCGATATCTGCATGAGAGCTCTCCGAATGACCTTATCTTTTTTATAGGTAACGGCATTCGCTATAAAAAAGAATTCGGAGTACCGAGGAATAAAAAATGTCGTCGAACTTGAAGCTGCGCCTCATCCCAAAGCGGGCCACATCACTGAAGCAGGTGCTGGCGCTGAAGCATCCGCCCGCGGGCGGTCTCGCCTGGCATGCACTCATCGAAGCCGGGCTGCCGCCGGCGAGCGTGCGCACCGTCGCCAAGGCGATCGGCGTCTCGGACAAGTACCTGGAGAATTTCTTAGGGGTAAGCCTCGAGGCCGGCGGTACCCTCGGCACCCGCGAATCGGATCTGCTCTTCGCAGTGGCGCGGGCCTATACGCGGGCCGCCACCCACCTCGGCACTGAACAGGCCGGACTCTGGCTCGTAACGCCTCAGACAGCCCTCGGGGATCGCGCGCCGATCGACGCGCTGAGGACCAGGGTGGGGACAGAGTACGTGAGCGGATTGATAAATCAGCTCGGGCAGCAGAGGCCGGCGGGAATTGCGGGTAAAAACGCCGCCGCAGGCCCATCTGTGCGGGCGACAATGGAGCCGGATATGACGCATGCCTGAAGCATGGATACCCTCTCAATCATCAGAGAATGAATTGAATTCATTCATCGCATACAAACTGCCGTCATCATCCGTTAATCCAACGGAAAGAATGCTAGTAGCTGCGCCAGTATCTCTGCGATACCTGTCGTCGCTATCATCGCCAGCGAGTTTGATCCACCCGCGCTTACCCATCCACCAAACCAGCGACACGAGCGCCACCGGCCCGCCAAAAATCAGGAGGTAGAGCCAGACCGGGACCGGCCTGTTCACCGCAGCCAATTCTGGAAGCATTTCTATTCTCCTGTCCATATGGCCCGCGCTCTACGAGCCATCCGCGCGCAGTATATCTCCCTGGCCCTGTTGCGTAGAATTTTTATCCGACGCGCGCTCGGAAACAACCGGCACGGCGCGCCACCTTACAGATCAATGGCTTGCGAACCTGAAGCAGGTCACATCTGTTCGTTCTTGATGATTGCATCAATCTGTTCCGACGAGTGATCGACGTTCACTCCGACTCCCCCATTCTCCAATGCGCTGGACACGGATCCTTTCGATACGGCGGCAGCATTCTCTTTTACATGCCTTTCCTGAATGATCGCCGACCCCTCGATACCCATGCTGTGGAAGGTCTCCTTCTTCCGGAGCATGTCGGCGGTGCTCACGATACCCGATCTGCTGACCCCAGGTCCTGCCACACCGCTCTGCGCCACTCCTACTGCCTCACCAATGGATCCCACATCTCCGCCAACCCCAGCCTGTTCCCCAGGGACGCGATTCGCCGCCCACTGCGCAGAACTTGCCGCACGATCAGCATCAGAGACCACTTCACTCGCACCCGCAGAAGACATCGCTCGCTGCCCAGCGAATTGACCCAGCGTCCCTCCCGGGCTCACCGCTATGCTGCCCGGCGCACCGGCAGCTCCGACCGACGGCAGGGCCGTCTGGCTTTCCGTCTGCGTGTACCCCTCCGAGATCTGTACATTCTTCATGTCTGACACATTGCGGGTCAGCGCGTCGATGGCATCATGAGCGTGCGAGAAACTCTGATCGTACTGCTGTCGATACGCGGCTGAAGACGAGCTCCTATCATCCCACCCGCTTGACGTGGACGTATCCCGACCGTGCGAGTACTGGTGCTGCGCTTGGAGAAGCTTAGACGTATCCTCATTCGCTTTGGCGATCAGGTCCTTCGCCTTCTCGGTCCTGGCGGTAAAGCTTCCGCCACCGTCGATCTTGCCGCCAGCCCCACCGGTTGTACCGGCGCTCAGATTCCCGCCCAGCTCACCTTTAACCCCATGCCCACTCATGATCTTCGCGGCCTCGCTGTAGTCATGAGCAGCTTTCGCGGCGAGCTGGGCCTGCGCAGAATTCTGGATGCCGTACCGGTCGACATTGTCCTGCAGCCGTTTCATCCCATCTGATACCTCGTGTCCTGCGCTTTCAAGAACATTCGCCTTGTGCGCCAGGTCCGTCTTGATGCTCTGCGCCTCGCTCCTGCTCAGATTCTCTACCCGAGTATTGCCGACCTGGACTGAGTAGGACTTCTGTAAGCCGCCGCGCGCCGTCACATCGGTTCTGCCCGCCATCGTGTTGTATCCGCCGAGCTGTGTGGTCGAGCTCAGCGCACCGGCGCCGATGCTCGAGTTCACGCCGCCGTCACCGATATCGGACGTAATGGACGTCGAGTACTTGTTCATGCCGACGTTATCGAGCGAGGTGTTGCCGAGGGATATGTTGCCGCTCGCTGCGACGGAGCCGGCCTGCTGGCCGAACGCGCCGCCCATGCCCGTCATGATGAACTCGGTGAAGGCGAAGGACCCTTTGACGATCCCCCAGGCGAGCAGCGGGATGAGGGTAGCGAGGAAACTCGCGGCGAGATTGAGGTCGATCGTGGTCTTCGACATCGCCATCGAGTTCACGATCGAGAGGCCGGGCGCGAGCAGATTGTGCAGTTCCCATCCACCGTTCAGTGTCGCGACAAAGTTATCTATGGCAAAGAGCGGCCCCCACAGCACGAGCCAGAGCAGCACCTGCAGGTAGTTCAGGAATATCTTCGCCCCGAGTCCTGGGATGAGAAGCATTGCTGCGACGATCGGCACCAGCGCGAGCACAAAGGCCTGCAGCACGATGTACACATACCCCATCATGTTGTGGAAAACCGTGACAGTCGTGTACCAGCTCGATCGCTGCGCCTGGTCGGCCTGCGATATCGCAGTAGAGAGCATGACCGGGTTCTCCCCGAGCCGCGCCGCGGCATTCTGGAAGGCAGGCCGAGAGCTATTGATGAGAGCGCTCTGCAGGATATAGCTCTCCGGATTCGAGTATCCACTGACGGTCGGGTTTCCGCCTCCCCCGGCTGCCGCCTCCTCGAGCACGTCCTGCATCGCCGTCCCGAAGGGGACCATGATGCCGGTCGATTGCCACTCGGAGGTCTGCGCGTTGATCAGCGCGTTCGCGTAATCCTGCACGTCCGTCTTCAGAGAGCCGTAGGCCGTATCGCAGCGCACGAGCGTGCCCTGGTCGGTCAGCGCCGAGGGCGACGTGCCTGTACCGACCGCGTAGTAGGGGGTGAGGAGCGAGGGTGTGGCGGCCTGGCCGAAAGTCGAGAGCAGATCGTTCGAGTCCATCAGTTGATCGACGCTCACTCTGCCGAGACCGATCTCAGGCACGACGCAGTTCTCTATGTATCCGGTCAGATCGCTCTTGAGATTAGGGTCTGTGATGACCATCTGATTGGCGTCCTTCAGCGTCTGCCCGAGGACGTCGTACATCCCGCTTTGCGTGACTTTAAGCCCATCGGGGATGGAAAAGTCCTGCTCGATGCCGTGCTCGAGCTTATAGCCGATTTCAGAGATCACGGCCGCGGGCACACCGACGAGCGCCGGCACGCCGGTCACCGTGTTGTAGTACCCGGACGCATTGTCTTCCACCGTGACATTGACGCGCACGGCCATCGTCAGGAACACCACGAACGCGAGCACGAGAAAGTACCGGATCAGCCGCTCGACGCCCTTGCTCGGGGAGAAACCGGCTTCGATGATCACGAGGAACCCGCCGATGAGCGCGATCACGATGAGCAGGCCCTGGAACATCCCGCCGTTGACGGCCGGCAGCATCAGGAGCTTGATCGATTCCAGAACGTGGTAGATCGCCGGTCCGTCGCCGAATACATGATAGTCCCAGGAGTTATACCCCACGGGATTCATGCCGCCGGCGAGCGCGACCGGGCTTGCCAGCAGACCGCAGACCAGGAAGAACCATGTTTTACGCATGATGAGGCGCTCTTTCACCGCTACGGCTGCTGTTGCGTGACGACCAGCCCGAACTGAGATGCTCCGAGCAGTCCCTGAGTGACTGTTTCGCGTGCAACCGCCGCGTTGATCTCGCGGATCTGCTGCATCAGGGTCTGCTGCATCTGGATTGAGGTCATGAAGGACTTGTCGTTCTTCTTCGCCTGCGTGATCATCGCGCCGAGAAACCTGTAGAGCTGCTCGATCTGCGCCTGGGGTATCTCGGAGCTCGCCTGCAACCGGCCTGCGGTGCGGGCAATGTGGCGGATTTCATCGTCCACCAGGAGATCTGCCGTATAGACGCTCATGCTCATGACCATCTCCTGCGAGGCGGACGGGAACACCGCCGCGGCGTTGACCGCCTGGTATAGCGGTGCGGGCACGATCTGAAGCAGCGCGATCACCTGATTATCGAGCGGCTGGTTATTGATCACCTCCTGCACGCCTTGATCGAGGATATTGGCGACATAAGGCAAGTACCCCTCGGTGCTCCCGAGCAAGCTCTCCGCGAGCGGTTCGCGCACGATATCGGTGCAGGGCACCGCGGGGTTTGAATACAGGTCAGAATCCCCGCACTGGAAGACCACGATTTTCGAGAACCCGGTCCCGGCCTGTTGCGATTTGTTCGCGCCGCCACAGTAATAGTCGATGACCTGCTGGACTGCGGCATTCTTTCCCGCGGTACGCCAGTTCATGCCGCAGAGGAAGAGCCGGTAAACGTTGTACATCGATCCTGCCGGTCCGCTCGCGCCCGCGATCCCGAGAGTCGCCGGATAGAGCTCAAATCCCGTGACAGGCAGCTGTGGGCAGCTGCTGCCCTTGGGGCACACGACCTTGGTGCCGATCAGGTTCATCAGGAGCGTCTTGTCCCAGATCACCTCCTTTGCGGTGGAATTCCCGAGATCGCTCTGATCGAGCAGGTTCCACACCGTGTTGCACTCCCCGCCGCTTGCGCAGAGCGTTGCCTGCCCGGCCTGAGAATTCGGGTTCACCCCCGCCGCCTTCTCCTGAGACGTGATGGCACTGTCGAGGTTGTTGAGGACAGTGTCGGCATCGCTCACGCCGTTGTACATGTCGGCGAGGTAGCCTGAGCTCTTGCCCATGGCCGCATCGGTAGCCGCCAGGGTGGATTGCGTGTTATCCGCGAAATTCGCCGTACCCCCCATGAGCCCCGCGCCCTTTTGGATCAGCCACTTCGACATCGAGCACGAGCTGATCGAGAGGTCCGCCGCCTTCTGCGCGATCGCCTGCATTTCTGCGATCACATCCGCACACTGCGGACAGAGCTCCTTGATCGCCAGCATCGAGACCAATCCGATGGAGTTCTGAGCGATCTCCTGGATGAGCTGCTTGATCTGATTGCCGTTGATATACGACATGCCGCCGAAGTACGCCGAGATTCCGCCGCAGCCGGCATAGACGTAGGGAGGGTTGACGCTGAGCAGAGTCGGGGAGGTGCGGGTCGGGAAGCGCACCTGGGCCCCGCCCATGAGGTAGACCCCCCGGGCCTCTGAGCTGAAATACCCCGGGCCATTTGCCGAGACGCCGGCGCCCGAGAGCAGATTCGAGAGTGCGCCGCTGATGCCGCCGGCGTGCGCCGGGCCGCTTGCGGATAAAAACACCGCGCCTGCCAGGATCAGCAGGGCGGAGAATGCGCTTGTACGTCGTGCGAACATGAGAACCTCGGTACGGCCAATTCCCTATAGGTAATCAATGCGCCAAAAGCCGGCGCACGTCCTTTGCGGTCGGTATGGGTATCGGATGACCGGTAACGCCGGCTGCGATCCCGGAGGCGGGTCTCGAGGAGAAGTCGACCGGTGGGGTGCCATCGATGCCGTTGTGAATCCCCTCGAGCAATGCCCGGCGGTAAGCGGTAAAGAACGAGACGATCCGTCCGGATAGAGCCTGTTCGTCTGTGAACCCGGTGCTGACCCTCATCCACAGGTCCTGGGCGGGTGTTCCGCCCGGGACATATAAAAAGACCGTGGGCACGACCTTCACGCGCAGCAGCTCGGCGGCCAGAATGGCCTTGCGGCCCGTGTAGCAGTGATTCTTGAAGTTCGGCATGCATTTGCCGTCGATCGGGGTGTTCCAGATCGCGATTCCGTGATCCTGGCGCATGTAGAGCAGGATCCTGTCCATGGCCTGGCAGAAATCGCAGTGGTACCGGGAGAAGTACACGAGAAACGCCTTCTCTTTCTTCAGCACCGCGTAGATGTTCTTCGCCCGGGCGGTCTTGACGCCGGTCATCAGCTGCAGGCCGAGCTGGCTGAACGGCATGCGCACCGTCGGGTCGAGGGAAGGGTTCTGGACCAGGTTGTACTGCCAGACATTCGCCGCCTCGATCGCCCGGTCCGTCACCCAGCGCATGTAGTATTGGGCGGCCTGGACCGCCGCCCGATTGTCAGGTTCCATCGACATCTGCCGCAGCAGCGCATCGCGTTCCTTCTCCTGAAACGCGAAGCTGTCCCCGGGATTGACGAATCCGCACTTCGCCGTCCACGTGCGCATCATCGAGCACTTTGGCGCCACGGGCGTTTTTGGCAGGGGCGCCGGGGTCGCGGTCAGGAGCTTCGGCGGGACTTTCCACACCGGGGGGTGCTGATAGAAGAACCAGCCCTTCTCCGGGTTCGACTGGCGGATCGGACCGCCGACGCTCGCGCGCACCTGCATCGAGGCGACCAGCGCAATCCCCCCCAGTGCTATCAGGAGCATCGATCGTCGTTGAGCAAATGAACGCATATCTCACACCCAAGAAAACCCCCGCTCAATGAGCGGGGGTGTGGAATCAAGCGGCCGTTCTCAATTCAGCCAAATACCCCTCGAGCGCCTCTCGCATCGCTCCAGGGTCGCCCTCGACGTTCTCCACCTCGAAGTCAACCTCACACGTTCGCGCGAGCATCTCCGAGGAATGCAGCGCGGAACCGAGCCCTGCGGCGACATCGAACGCGTCCTTCTCCTCGACTATCAGCCGGCGTATCCGCACCAGCACACCGCCGCGCGCCCGGATACTCCGCACCTCGAGCGGCTCGCGCACATCCGTGAGAACGACCCTCAAGCCAGACGGCATCGCGTCGATCTTTCTCATCAGCGGCGCAACCCAGTACTCGTCATGCCCCCACGGCGGCCGGCGACGGTACTCGGTGCCCCACTGCTGCAGGACCCAGCGGGGACTGCGCGGCGCGGACAGGATCTCTTCGATCGAGCGTCCGTCGCGAGCCTGCCCCCCTGTGAAGAGCGCGACGAATCGCGCATCCTGGCAGTGCACGAGCGCGAGCCGTTCAAGAGAGGTTTCCTTGCTATCCCTGCGACCGAGGAAATGCGGAGTGACCTCATAGGCCCGCGCCACCTCGGCATAGAGGGCATCGGCAAATGCCATGCGTGTGAACCCGCACTCGGCGAGCATTGCCGCCGCCGTGTCTTTCCCGGATCCTTTAAGCCCCAAAAGACCTATCAGCATCGCTTCCCGCCGCGCCTTTCGGCCCGGCGCTCCTTCTGAGAATCAGTGACCTTCCTGCTTATAGGTAACGGGGCGGTTCAAAATCTTTTAATCGCGAGTTTCACGTCGCTTATCGGGAAGACGCCGAGGTAGCGTGAGTCGAAACTGGTGACAACCCGTGTCGATCCGAGATAGACGTAACCTGCCGGGATGCGCTTCGGCAGCGGGACCGCGAATACCGGCCGTCCCTGTGGGTCGTGGGTCAAGATCCGGCCAGCGAAGAAGCACGAGTGCGTGCCGGCGGGACAGATGTGCACCACGCGATGGCGCACCTCGATCCTATCGCCAGGGAGGCCGAAGACGTGTTTACATATGAACGACCCGTTCGGCAGGTAGTGCCTCCCGGCCGCCCAGGCCGGCTGGTGATACACCGCGCAGACGGTCTCACCATGTTTCAGCGGGAAGCTGATTGGCCGCGTCACGTACCAGCCCTCCGGCAACGATGGGCTCGACATGTACGTGATCCCTTCCGGCAGATGATTCTCGAAGGCGAGCGCCGCGGTGACGGCTATTGCCCAGAGTAGGACGCTGAGCCCGAATTTCGTGCGCGTATCCATCACGGCACGATCGAGGGGGCCTTCGTGTGCGCCCCGGCGTTGATCAACCGGCTGAGCGGACTGCCCGCATTCGTCTTTATCGGCGGAGCGACCGTGCTCGGAGCGACCGCAACCGGTTTGATCGCAGCGGCGGTCGGCACATTAGTTGGGAGCCCGAGATCCTTCAGCACCTGGTCGGTGATATCACGCGTCTGGCCCTGCACCACGGCCTGGCTGAGCACCACGAGAGTGCCGGGCCCGGCCGCCTGACGGATTGCCGAGCGTAACCGCTTCGATACATACGAGAGCATCGGCGCGACCGCACCGCTGCCGCCCTGCCCCATCAGTTTCATCGATGCGGCCCGCTCGGCGTTCTCGTACTTCAGGACATCGAACGTCACGACGCGCACCTGCGCGGGCCTCAGCAAGCCACTGAATTTCAGTGCAAGGAGAGTGATGCACGCGGAAACAAGCGCAATGGCCAACACCTGGGCCACAAGCGGCGCCCACCCAGAGCCGCCGCTATCGGGCGGTGCGGGCGGTTCTGCGCCCTCGCGTGTCGTTTCCGTCACGAGAGGGTCGGGGCCTGCCTCGAGGCTCTCAGCCGCCACCGCGTCAGAGTGCGTCTGCCCGGTCGTTTCAGATTTGTTCGGTTCAACCGACTCTTTGCGTAGCACATAGGGCGCCCGCTGCGGCCGCGCTCGCCGAGGGGAAGCATCCGGCGGGCCCACCTCGATCGGTAGCAGACCGGTATCAATCCCGGCATTCCCGATGCCGTCCTCTACGCTACCGACCCCGTCTATCGTCGTAATCGAAGACATCATGCCGCCTCCAGGCCCTTACTACCGTACATCGCCTCGTGATCGGCGCTCGCCAGGATATCGATGGCCTCCAGGAGCGTCTTGCCGTCGCGTACCAGCGCATCGATCCGCGTGACATCCTTCGCATTGGTGGTGAACGTGTAGTAAGACCAGCGGTCGACAATGAACTTGTACAGCCCCATCCCGCTCTCCGAGCGCACGAACAGCTCCGAGTAGTCCTTGTCTTTGGAGGTGTGCACGGTGCGCACCAGATCGATCAGATTTTCCGAACCCATCAGCAGCTTTTTATCGACCGCGTGCTGGAGCGATTCTGGCCGCTGCCCGAGTACCAGCTGCCAGGCGGCGTTGCTGATCGCCGCGCGCGCCGCGTCCGATTTCTCGAAGTCCTCGAAGGACTGCGTCGCCACACCCACGATGCCTCCGTACTTACGGGCTCTGCGAAACGCGCTCTCGATGAACCGTCCGGTCTTGATCCCGCCCATCAGATCCCAGGCCTCGTCGATGAGGAGCATTTTCGGGATCGCGCGATCGGACAGATACATCTCCGTCGTGATCTGGTACATCACGAGCTGCAGCACGACCGCCTGGAGGATCGGATCACCCTTCAGTTCCTCGAGCTCGACCACGACGAACGGGTTGTCGAAGGACACCGTGCGCGCGCCTGAGAACCACCTGCGGTACTGACCGGTCGTGAACTGCTCGAGCTGCAGCGCGAGGTCTTTGCCGCGGTTCTTTCCGTCGTCGAACTGCTCGAGCCAGTGCGCAACGTCGCTGAGTTCGGTCACCTCGCGCTTCTCGAGCCAGCTCTCACGGATCGCTTTGGAGATGAGCTTGTACTCGAACGCCGGTGTCTGGTCTTCCGGGGTGAGCGGATATGCCATCAGTCTCACGAGATCCTGCAGCATCGGCATCAGCTCGTTGAGGTCCTCCTCGCTCGAGATGCCGGAGAACGGATTGACGCTCATTGGCCGATCGCGCTCGAACACGATGTTCTGCCCGCCCATGATTTCGCAAAAACGGGTATAGGAGCGGCCAACATCGATCACTCGCGCGATACCGTTCTTCGAGAGAAAATCGCACACGAGTTCGTTGGCGAGGAAGCTCTTTCCTGAACCGGACTGTGCGACGATGACGAAGTTGTAGTTCGTACCGGTCTTCAGCAAATCGATCGAGGCGAGGCGGCCCTTGCGCGACAGCAGCAGCGGGCCGCCGAACTCAGGGCCAGTTCCCTGCCAATCCCCCTGCAGCATCACCATGCTCGCGGCATTGACCGAAGTCATCATCCAGGCGCGCTGCAGCCCGTGATTGGGCGGGTCCATGGCCGGTTGGTACTGCAGCGGCAGCGATGCGAGAAAGACCGGCAGCGCGATATACGGCTCCTCGGAGAAGCGGAACCCGGTGTTCCGCCACAGGCCCTTCACGTACTCGGTCTGCGTCTTGATCTCCGCGCGATTGCAGTACAGGTTCACGCCTGCATATGCGCGCACCAGCTTGTGACCCTTTGGAATCTCCTCGAGTATGGCCTCAACGTCCTCCTTGCGATCATTGAGGTGCGACATCATCGAGCGGAACCACTGTCCGCCGGCACTCGCCTGGCGGGTAAGTGCCGCTCGCTTCATCCCGAGACTATCCTGACCCTTGTCGGTGTCGAGCACGTGAATGGTCGTGTACGCCCAGAACGGGCAGGAAATGCGCTCGTCGGAACTCGGCTTGCCGAGCACACGATCCATGACCGGGATGGCGAGCTCGCGCGGCGCGGCATCGGTGGTAAGACAGCGCACGAGCACCTCAGGCTCACCCTCCGTGCCGGAGAACCCGAGCACCCCCTTGTCATCGACGGTGACTCGCGTGCTGCGATCGACCAGATCGAGATGCATTGGAACCATGGGCTGGGCGGTGGCAACACGCTCATCCGGGGACAGGTGAGGATTCAGCAGCTCGCGCAGCAGGAACCGCAATCCTTCTTCCGGGATGTTCCAGTTGCCGATGCTCGCGGCCTTGAGCGCGCCACTGACCGTATTGCGCAAATCTTCGACTTGCCCAATGAAGGAGTTCACTTCGTCCGTGTTCGTCGGATCCCCACGGAAGGCGACTCTGATCGACAAATACCACTGCAGCAGACGCGGGTGCAGTCGCGAACGCACGAGCAGTGAGGGGCCTGTCGCGGTCTCGAGCATGAACTCGCGCCGGCGCTGCACCACTTGTTTCAGCAAAGGGTTGCCGTTCGTCAGTCGAGACTGCGCCCACGCGTCGAGAAACCCACGGATCTGCGGGCTCGAGATCACCCCGAACTGCAGCACCGAGTCTGGCGGGCAGGCGTTGATCGCCGCCTCGATCTGAGCCTCGGCATCGAGACCCGCGACCATCATCGGATTCAGGCCGAGCACAAAGCCGATCGAGAAGCGCTCCCCGTCATCGAGGGTGACAAGATAGCGCTCATCGACGTCCCGGTAGGAGAGCAATCGGCTCAAGCTATCGCGACGGGAAAGCGCGCGGGCCGCGCTGACAGTGAGGGGGGTCGCATCCGGGGGATCCGGGGACACCCACTTGCGGAAATCTCTGAGAAGCGAACTGATGGTCATCCGAGTACTCTTCCGGTCAGGGGGTCAGGGATACTTTCGGCTGCGTGATGCCGTTGACGGTCACGTTCTTGCGCGCCGCGGCCGGCTTCGGCGGTTTCCACGTCGGCACCTTGAGCGCGGTTGCCTGCCCCGATTGCGGGGATAGCCCTTTTCCGGGCGGCAGTGGAGTGAAGAGTCCCGGGCTCGCCTCGCCGGTCTGCGCCAAGCCGCCATACAGCCATTCCCCTGGCGTCGAGAAGTACACGTACTGGCCGGAGTGCATGTTCCCGTTCGCATCGACGAATGGCGCGAGCCATACCCGATACACGCGCGGTTCACGGAAGATCGGCTCCCCGACCTGGCCCGGCTCGGCGTATCCGCTAGGCGACGCCCAGTCAGGGCCCGCAGTACGCCCTGCCGTGGCATCCTTTCTCGGCAGCCACTGCCCGCCGAGATTTGGATTCACTTCCCGCGCGTCCTGGTAGATCTGAGTCACCGACTGACACCCGGGGCCCTTCTGCAGTGGACACCGATGCGGGGTATCGGCACACCCGGCGAGCCCAACGAGGGATAGAACGACTGCGAGTCTGATCGCTGAGCGGATCATCACTAAGTACTCCCGGGGAGACTGGACTTGGACGTCACCCCTTGAATTCGGCCCCACTCGAGCGGCACATTTGAGGTAAAAACCGCCGTGGCGAGGCGCCCCCCGCGAACACGGATCACAGGAAAAATGCTCTCGGCTTGCTGTAGATAGAACTGGGCGAGCTGGCTCGATGCGGACGCGGCTCCGGAGAGCCCCGCAGCCCGCATCGCCGCCGATCCGGTAATGCTCGACATCGTCCCAAACGCACTCGTGGTCATCATCCCCTGAGCGCCCCCGAGCGCATTGGACAGCCCTTCCGCGAACCCGGCGAGCAGCGCCTTGCCGATCTTCGCGCCCTGTCGATTGATCACGACGCCGCGCAGACCGAGCATGCTGTCCGAATCGACGACATATCCTCGCACCGGTTGCGAGAGCACCAGCTTGTGGTGGCGATCGACGCACGAGAGTTCCGCGAGTCGGATGTAGACCCGCTCTGAGGAGAGACTTCCGTAAGCCGATCCCAGCATGAAGCATGACCGCAGCCTGAAGTGCGCGGAGCCGGGCAATACCGCATTGTCCTGTACTCGCAGCAGAACCGGCTCCGGGTTCGAACGGGTCTGGGAACTCGTGCCGGCATCCACCCCGTTCAGTAGCGCCACCTTTACGAATGATCCGGTCAACAGGATCCCGCTTCCGGGAAGCGCCTGCGCCGGTGAGGTCTTGGCGATTTTCTGGCTGTGATGGGCGGTGCCCACCGCGGCGCCCGCGGCCGCGACCGATTTCGGCGAAAAAACATACGGTCCATCAGGGGCAGACGGACCGGACTTGCTGTTCTCGAGCGGCGGGGCCTGCGTCATGGGAGGAAGGCCTGAGCCACTCACCGTACCGGATACCGACGAGCCGCTCGGCACCGGGGGCGGCGGTGGTGGTGGCGGCAGTTCCGAGACTCCGGCCCCCGCCGCGGGGGGAGCGCTGTTGCGCGCGTTCGAGAGATGCGCTCGCAGCTGCGAGAGCTCGCTCTTCAGCCCCTTGACTGTCGCCTGGAGGCTCTCACTTTGACTCTTGAGGGATTGGATCTGGGTCTGGGACTGCGCTTCCCATGAGCGCTGTGCCAAACCGCTCGGAGTCAAATTGATCGCCGGCACCACGGGCTTCTTTGGGGTCGGGAGCTTCTGCGGCTTGGACATCATCGCCACGATGACGATAAGAAAGAGTGCCGAGCCGCCAAGCACGTACCACCAGCGGTGGCTTACGTTTTTCTTCCCCGGTACGGTGAACACGCCCCTCTTTGCCTTCAACGACAATCCGAGTCGTGCCGCGCCGGTATCGGAGCTTTTCTCATCAGCCACGACGGGGCCCCTCGAGGATGTAAAGGATCGGGCTGTGAACGGCATCGACCAGATCCCCGCTCAGTAATATCGCCTCCATCCCGCTGCGGTAGAACTCAGGCGGGGCGACCACAGCGGCCTGGCCGTGCACACTGATCAAGGAATACTCGAGGATCCTGTGTCCGGCGCCATCGCTCCAGCTCTCCCGCGGAACGACATCGAACTTGTTGAACTGCGCCGCCGGAGGTAATCGTGTCGGATAGAATGAATCCGGCACCTCGCCCATCACGACGCGGCGCAGCAGTTTGACCTGCGCGCTGTGCGCTCCGTTGGCGCCCTTGCCCGACGTCGCGTGCCACGCCTTGCGCGGAGGACGCACGCCGCGCGCATGATAGGTCACCGCCGGAACGTCGCGCGGAGCAAGCACGTAGCTCTTGACCTGGTGGCCGGCGAGCTCGACCACCATCCCGAACGCCCGCCGCGATCCGGGCAGAAATTGGATCAACACTTGACGGTTGTCATCGAGATATACCGGGGTACCGAGTACCGGGGCATCCGCCGGAAATATCGGGCCTTTCACCACGGGCGCAGGGAAAACGAACCTGTTGAGACCTTGCGTGGATACCACGATGTCCCCTGGGCGAACCGGCCTGCGGTGCGCTATGCGGGCGGTCGCAGTCAGCACCTGTGCCGGCTGCTCCTTCTTCACGCGCAACGGATGCGCATAGATCACATGCGGAGTACGCGAGGGGCGCGTGCTTTTGCCGGCATGCGACCCCTGAGATGGCGGCCCCCGGCCGACGTTCTTACTCCCCACGGCGCCGCCTGCCGCCGGGTGCGCGAGCGCTACCGCGGGCAGAAGTAACGCGATGAGAAGTGCCGACCTAATTCGCGATTTTGAGACTTGCGACATGCAAATACCCGCCCTCATTCGAATATCTCACCTCGTACTCTATCGGTGAGTGCAGCACCCGCTTGTTGCCTTCCCATCGGGAGAGAACCCCGAAGACCTTCACGGAGAGCTTCGCGACGTTCACGAAGACGCGACTCGGATAGAACGACTGGCTGACGTCATCGGTCTGATCGTGATGCGCCTGGGACATCAGCGAAACGCTTTGCGCGGCGTATTCGGAATCAGTCAGTCGATTCAGGAACCGTCTGTACTGCGTCACGACATCATCCGGTTGCCAATCGAGCGCGAGGGAAAGGTCCCCGAGAGCGATCTGGGAGATGTACCCGGGGCTCGCCCGACCGGTAGACGGCGCGACGGTGACCCGGCCATGACTTTCCGCAAAGCCAACTGGGACGAGTACGACGGGTTTGTTCGATGCGCTCCAGATCAGCGCAAACGCCAGTACGGCGGCGAGCGCGGCGACCATGACGGTCGTTAGTTTCCATGCTCGAACCTCCGAAAAGGCATTCGAGAGGCTACTGATAAATTTGCCTTCGCGAGCCACGATTACCTCTCTCGTACAAAACTTCTCCGGCTTGCGCCGGAGCACACCACTTAACCAGGGCGAACCCTGATCACTCCACCAGATCGTTCACCCACACGGGCGGAAACTTTGTGCTCAACGCCTTGTCCGCCGGCAGTCCTAGCGCCCACAAAAAATGCTGTACCGCGCCGCGCTTCATGCCGCGGCGCAAGTACCTGCTCCCAATCAAGACCACGAAACACCCGATGAGCCCGACGACCCAAAGCCCCATGACGAGGCCTACGCCGAGCAGCGCAAACGCGACGATAAAATCGAGCGGCTCCCAAAACAGGATCGGAACTGGATCCTCGATCTTGTGCCGCACGACGTGCGATTTCTGGTCGAACGTGCTCACCGCAGAATGGCGCCGTTGGTCATCAGGTTGATGATGATCGAAGGCATCCAGTGCAGGAGTGCCGCGATCGCAATGCCGGTCACCATCGCGAGCGGGCTGCTGCGGACCACTGCCACGCCGGTGCCGATCAGCACGCTCGAGAGCGCAAGCGCGATGCCGAGGCCACCCTCGATCCAGCTGAGCAGCGTCTGGACGAGACCATAGAAAGTGTCGCTCGAACTCAGGGAGCCGGCGAAAGCTGGACTTATCGCGAGCACGCTCAAGATGAGGGTGGGGATGGCATAGCGCGTCAGCACCTTCAGATTTTTCACTCGGACTCGGGACTTCATGGGTCTACTCCTGTGGCCCGTATGGGGCCGCTACGGTCTTATAGGTAAAGGCACGGGGAAAAAGTCGATAAAAATATTTTATTTTGCACGGACTGCCCTTTCGTAAAGGATTCGCCACTTGTGCATCACGCTGCTCGCGTAGCGGTACCCGATGCGGTACAGGGTCGGATTGCTCCAGCCGTTCGGGCCGACGTTGTAGGCCATCGTGGCCCGAAACCAGTTCCGCCCACCGAGCTCCGCGTACGTATCAAGCACATAAGCCGCCGCGTACAGGTTCTCGCACGGGTTATCGAGCAGGGAACCGGCGGTGATTCCGTACTTGGCAAATACCGGCAGCCAGAGCGTATTGATCTGGGCGAGGCCGAGATCATATGAACCGTTCGGATCCCGGTCCCCCACACCGTCTGTCCCGCCTTCCTGCCAGACGATCGCATCGAGGAGAAGCACAGGCACGCGGTAGTACCCGGCCGCACGCTCCAGGCAGCTCTGGAGCGTGCGGGTATTCACCGCAAGCGGCCGGCCGATGTACGAGGCGGCGACGGCCTGTGGGGGGAGAACCGGTAGCATGCTCGTGCCGCCTACGCCACAGCGTCTGCGGTAGCAGGCTCCTGGGATTCCTCACCGGCCATGCCAGCCGCAAGGATCGCCTCGGCCGCGACCTCTATCGGCGCAGCAGTCCCCCCGGATGCATCGGCGGCGGGCTCGGTACGAGCGGTTCCATTGCCGTGATCAGCCCTGGCGCGCCGATTGCGGTACTCGCCGTGCACGCTGTTCAGGCCCTGCATGAAGTCGATCCGATCGACCACGAGCTCAACATCGACCACGCCCTGGCCTGCCTGATGCTTCAGCAGCCCCTGGACATGCCCGATGATGTGCACGAACGCGCCCTTGTGCAGTCGGTCACGAACCGAGGGCAGCCGGAACGGCGGGATGCGCACGAGCGCCGCATTGATGAACTCGACTGAGCTGCCGGTCTGGTTGCGATCCCCTCCGTAGCGCACCAGGAGAGCCGCCGACGCCTTATCCTTGTTCTTCGGTTCCGAGATAAAGTACTGCTCGATCACACCCACCATAAACACCGTATTGATCATCACACTTCTCCTGACACGGATAGGGTTAAGTTCGCCGACTGCTCGTCAGCACAAGTACGTCATTGCCGACGCCGTCGCGATAAAGTCTCCGCAGCGCCGCTTCGCGCCCGTGAGATCTAAGGAATGCGCTCACCGCTTGTGCGCGCATATGGGAAAGGGCAGAGCCTCCGAACGCCACCCAAATAAATCGGTCGCGAGGCAATTCGAGCAGCCGCCACTTCGTCGCCTCACGCAATGAGGAGCTATCGGGGGCGAATTTCACCCGGAAGCACCGGCAGGGTTGCGCATCTTGTGCATCGGTATGGCCGCCCTTGTGCACCACGATCACGGGGGTTGCCAGCGAGAAGCGCGAGAAATCCCAGACCTTGCCACCGATCACACGAATGTGATCTTCGCTGCGCGTAGGGATCGTGATCTGCGCCGGGGTGTACAGGTGTGCTGTCATGGCATCCTCAATTCCTGGACGAAGCCGAAAGCGTTTTTATCCTCGCGATCACCGCCGCACGCAGTTGCGAGAGCGACCCGCCCGCCGTGGCAATATCGAGCACCCCGAGAATCCTGTTGTTCCGGACGAACACGTACGAGGGGTACCGTGTGACGCCGGCTTTGTAGGCGAGAAGAATCGCACGACGAACGTCCTGCTCAGCCTGTCCGTCATCGACCCTACGCAATACCGCGGCCCAATCGATTCGCTGAGATCCGAGCGAGCTGCGCAGCCAGTCGAGAACTTCCGATTGGGTCATCAGCGGATACCCGAGGCCCTGCGCGCCGCTGAACAACGCGCTCATTACCTTCTCGGTGATGCCCATCCCTTGCATGGCGTAGAAGAATTGCTCGCGGACGGAGCTGCGTTCGCGAGGCAGTGGCGCGTACACCATTTTTGCGCCGGCCTGATCCGCGGCGCTCTCGACCGCCGCATCGATCGCGAGGGCTGCCCGACAGGCGGGGCAATCGAAACTGATGATCTTCACCACGTACAGGCGCGGTGCACTCGCCCACGCGAGGGGGCTCGCCAGTGCCAGCAGAAGGAAGGCTGCGACGCGCTTCACGGTTTACTCCCGGCCGCCTTTGCCGGGCCGGCTATGCTCGCCGCGACGCAAGGGGCCGCCGGCGCATTGCCGCCAGGCCCTTTGACGGCCGCGGGTGTGGGGCTCTGGCAGCTCTGTGCGGGGGCTACACGCGGCCCGAGCAGGCGCAGCCGTTGCGCAGAGAGGTAGGTGTCATAATCCTTCTGATAAAAAAGGCGCCAGATCGAATACTCGCAGCCGTACACGACACGATTGCCGCCGTCCTGAGCGTCGGTCTCGTACTTCGGCGCGGTGAGCGCGGTCAGGGAGACGATCCCGCTGCTCGCCCAGCTGATGGGGCGGCACACGCGACTGATACGCACGCTCGGATTAGGCGCCAGGAACACCCAGGCGATAAACGCCACAATTGCCGATCCCCAGAGGAGTTCGTGATGCTTCATATGCCGATCTTTCAACCCGGCCTGTTCGCCGGGCTCCCGTTCAATGCGCATGTACGCATGCGCCCTGAATCGGCTATAGGTAATCGGCTGGGAGAAATTTTCGGATAAAAAAAAATCAGGGCCGACGAGCCAGCGGCCCCTCAAGAAACGAGGTCGACGACTTCTTCTTCTTCGACCCGAAACGGCGGGAGGCTCCCGATCATCTGCCGCCCCCAGCGGGTAGAGGCGAGCCGAGAATCGAGGACGGTGATCCGGCCCCGGTCGGTTTCCGAGCGCAGCAGCCGCCCCACCATCTGCTTCAGCTTGAGCATCGCTTCCGGCATCGCGCGCTCCGGGAAATACCGATTGCGCAGGATCGAGTGGTAGCGGCGCTCGACCGGGCTTACCGGAGGAGTGAACGGCAGCGCGACAATGATCACGTGGGTGCAATACTGGCCGGGCAGATCGAGTCCTTCTGCGAGCGAGTCGAGACCACAGAGAATAGAGAGTTCTCCGGCCTCGACCCGGGAATGATGGGCCTCGGTGAGCGTCGCGATCGGCATGGACCCCTGTACGAGCACCGCATCACCGAAGCGCTCGCGCAACGTGTCGGTGCTGCGCTGCAGCAATCGTCGCGATGGAAACAGCACCAGCGTTGCTTCATCTTCGTGCACGGCGGCCGGCAGCGCCTGCTGCAGCTCCTTCTCCCACTCCGTGCGCTCCGCCTGGCGGGGGCTGTACTTGAGACGCTTCACCAGAAGCGTGCTCGATCCGTAGTCGAAGCACGGCGGCAACGCGCAGGTGAGCGCCCGTTCAGAGAGCCCGACTTTAGCCGCAAAGCGCGCGAAGCTGCCGAATGCGCTGAGCGTCGCCGATACCATCACGGGCCGCGCCCGCTCCCTGCCCCAGAGCAGCCGTCGCAGCACGCTGCTTCCCTCCATCGGGGAAGCGCGCAGCAGCTCTTGCGCGCCTGTCTCCTCGCCGCGCTCGATCCAGCGCACACCGTCCCGGCAGGCCATGAATGTCTCGAGGGCATCACGCAATGAACTGATCCTGGCCGCGTTGATCGACACCAGAAACCATGCATCAAAGAACGCTTTGCGCTCGACCGGGTCCCGCTCAGGGAATTTCACTTCGGCGAGCGCGCTCTTTGCGGTCATGAACCCGGCGGCCACACGGGCGCACTCCGCGAGAGCCCGCCCGATTTCGGCCTCGAGCGCCGCGACGCGCCCGTCTACCTCAGGATCCCCGAGGGTGATCTGCCGTTCCTCGCTCTGCGCGCTCTCCTCCCTCACCCGATCGCGCGCGCCAAGCAGTGCCTCAGCGGCCTGGCCTGGATCGAGCATCTCGTATAAAGATGAGCCGCGCTCGAGCACTCTCGACACCTTCGGATGGCGCAGCAGCTTGCCGATCACCCCGGGGAGCTCCTCGATCAGCCCGATCGCCTGATCGCAATCGATCGTCGCCGAACCAGACTCCTGCGCTTTCCCCGGGAATCGGTGCGCTTCATCGACCACGAGCAGGTACTTCTGCACAGGGAAGATCGGCGAGGCATCCTCCTCGAGCGCCAGGCGCAGGTCCGAAAGTACGAGGTCCTGATTGGCGATGATGAGCTTGGCCGTCTGCAGCCGGCGCCGCTCTGTATAAAAAGGGCAGCTCGCGTAGTACCCGCACCGCCATCCCACACAGGACTCCCCGCTCGCTCGGACGGCATCGCGCGTGGATTGCGCCATGCGAATCGGCGCGGCGTCCATGTCTCCGTTCCATTTCCCGTCGACGAACAGCCCGAGCAGCTCTTGCGCCTCGCGCGGCGCCCCTACCCTGTCGTCATCCTCGAACAGATCGTCTTGCCGCTCCTCGGTCTGCGCGATGCGCTCGCCGGACATCGCGCAGAAATATCGCCCGCGCCCCTTCGCCACAACCGCGTGAGCGGGGTTCAAAAGTCCAGCCTTGATGAGTTTCGGGATCTCCTCTTCTATAATCTGATGCTGCAGCAGCGTGGTGGCGGTTGCGATGACCACCGGAACAGGCTTTGCCTCTCCGTGCTGCGCGGCGAGCGCAGCGATGAGGTACGCGAGTGTCTTGCCCGTGCCGGTCGGCGCCTCGGCGAGCAACGGCACTCCCTCCCTGAAGGACCGAAGGATCTGTCGCGATAAATCGCGCTGCGTCGCACGTTCCTTGAAAAACGGCAGACGCGCGAGCGCATCGTACGCATCGTCGATAAAATCCCGAAAGTCCGACCGCTTGACGCGCGCGACGGATCCGAAACTGACGACTTCGCCCATTCGGGGTCTCCAGTGAAAGTAATGGCCTCTTCTTCTAGGGTATGGGCCAAAGCCGATGGGCTCAAAAATTAAATCCGAAAATTCGACGGAAATTCTCCGCCGAATTTACCTAGAGAATTTCAGGACACTAGAACGCGTTTGCCGGGTGTAGTGCGGTCAAGGGCAGGACAGATCTTCGATCCACCTTCCCCTTTCAGCATCTCGCTCGCGCACACTGGGGGCTGGTTTTATCCACGCCTCGCGCCCCATATCCCACATATCGACCCGACAGCCTGCGGGCAACCGGACTGAGGTCCGAGCAAAATGCGGGTTTATCAATGCACCGGATGGACCGGAACACATTGATTCGGGAGGGGACTCTGGGTACGGTCTCCAAAACCGTACGGCTTGGCCTCGCCAAGTCAAATAGGAAAAGGCATACAGGTTCAGACCGGGGACGCGTTTTGCGTCTCCGGTCTTCCTTTTGGATGAACCGAAATAAAAAAAACAGGGCCTGCGGCACCCAAGTGCGCCCATCAAGGCCACAGCGGGTCACGCCCAGGACCGATCGAGCCAGGCAGTCCGCACGGCACCCCACTGCTGCCCACCGCCTCTCATCCACTCTTCAAAATTTATCCCGGCACGCCCTCGCTAGAGAAGGGCAGGTCACTAACGAAGAGAGAAACCCCCATGGGATATTCAACCATTGGTCCACAGTTCGGCGGCAAAATCGTCCGTACCCACGTCGATCAGCCGAAGTCAGCCCCAAAGCTGTCCATCGCTCGCATGACCACCACCGATCTCAAGGTCGCACAGGCGATCATCAGCGAAGAGTTGCGTATCGTGCGAATCACCGCGAAGGACCGCGTGCCGACACTCGGCGGCATCCTCCGCGAGATCCGCGCCATCACCTCCAGGTGGAACGCAACCGATCGACAGATCCGCGCGATGGAGACGCGGCTCGTCGAAATCGAAGGAGAGATCACCAGGCGTAACCTGCGCGATCTGAAAAACGGCAAGACTCGCTGGACTCGCCCGCGGCGCACCCGCGGCTCATTCGCCGTCTCCCTTGCGGAGTCCGCGAGAGTCCACTGAGCTCATTCGAGGCACATCCATCCATTGAACCGGGGCGCATTCGCGCTCCGGTTTTTTCTTTGGCTTCCTCCACCTCCCTATCCACAGCCGCTGGCACGCCTCAACTAAACAACCCTCGCCTGTAAGGCGAGGGGTTAACCCCCGTCGATTGGAAATCGACTATCGTCCCCCACTTGCTCACCGTCCTGTTCGTCTATGTACTCCTTGATCATCTCGTCCGTAATCGTCC
>JAJZZR010000171.1 GCA_021797465.1 Pseudomonadota bacterium
CGTCGGGCAGCGCAGCACAGTGCTCGCCGATCTCGCGGATCCGGCCAGCGAGGCCGCCCTGATGGCCCCGTCGGATCCGCTCGCGCGCCAGCCGCTCGGCCAACGCCCTACGGATCGCCTCCGTGAGCGTCTCCCCGGCCAGCGCTGCCAGCGCCCGGGCGAGGTGGTCGGTCTCAGGGTCCTTCAGGCTCAGGGCCATATCGCGCTGTCGGTTCTATAATTACAGTGAATTTATAGATCGCCACGTCAGACACGTCGAGCCACCGTAATCCGTCATATCCGGGACGACAGGCCGCCGAGAGCGCGATCGCCTAACCGGGGACGCGCCACCAAACGCTCAGATTAAGCTTGGAAAAGGCGACCTCAGGGCCTCTCAAAGCAAAAACGGCCCTGGAGGGCCGCTTGGAAGTCCTTGATTTTCATGAGGAAATCTGGAGCGGGCGAAGGGATTCGAACCCTCGACCCCAACCTTGGCAAGGTCTTCAGGCAGTTTACGCCAGAGCTTCTTTTTCTATCCCAGAGACCGCTAAGCCTTTATCGAACAAGGCTTTTTGTTGCTCTCAACCTACCCTGTCGTATCCTCCACATACCCGGCGATTTCCCCTCTCGTGCTTCCCCCCTGCTTCCCCGGCCTCCGCCCCGAAAGCCGGGGAAGCAGAAACGGAACAAGTGTCGAACGATAGAGCAGGAACGGATTATGGCCAAGATTATGAAACGCACGGTCGACGCTCTTCAAGCGGAAGCCGGTCATGATGTGTTCGCCTGGGACACGGAACTGAGAGGCTTCGGCGTTCGGGTTAAGCCATCCGGGGTCAAGAGCTACCTGATCCAATATCGAAATGCCGAGGGCCGAACGCGACGCCTGGTCCTCGGTCAGCACGGCGCGCTAACGCCGGAAGCTGCGCGAGACCTTGCCCGAAAGAAGCTGACTGCGGTCGCCGAAGGTGAAGATCCCTCGGCCGACCGTCATACTGCGCGTGCCGGCATGACGGTGAGCGAGGTGTGCGATTGGTATCTCGACCAAGCTGAAGGCGGTCGCATCCTCGGCCGAAATCGCCGGCCGATCAAGGCATCGACGCTCCACATGGATAGGAGCCGGATCGAGACCCACATCAAGCCGTTGCTGGGGTCGCGCATGGTGAGCGGCCTCACCTTACGCGATATCGAAGGCATGCAGGCCGATATCGCGGTGGGCAAGTCGGCTCGTGGCCGGAAAGGCCGCGGCGGTAAGGCGACGGGCGGCGCCGGCGTCGCCAGCCGCACGGTCGGAACCTTGCGGAGCCTGCTCGGTCACGCCGCTCGTCTGAAGGTCATCGCCGGAAATCCGGCGGAAGGCGTTCGGCAACTCGCTGGCGAGAGACGGCAACGCCGATTGAGCGATAACGAACTCCGTCATCTTGGACAGGTGATGCGCGAAGCCGCTTCGGAAGGTGAGCATCCGACGGGATTGGCGGCCATCCGCCTGATGCTGTTGACGGGGTTTCGACGGATGGAAGCGTTGGGGCTGGAGCGGCGTTGGTTCAGTCGAAAGGAACATTGCATCCGCTTCCCTGACACCAAGAGTGGCGCGCAGGTCCGCGTGCTTGGCGAAGCTGCGATGGACTGCGTGGGGACCCTGCCGGTTCGTGAAGGTTCGCCGTTCGTCTTTCCTGCCGATTGGGGAGACGGCCACTTCATTGGTGTGGTTCGCGTTCTCGATCGCGTGTGTGCGAAGGCGAAGGTCGAGGATGTGACACCTCATGTCCTCCGACATACTTTTGCCAGTGTCGCTGGTGATCTGGGCTTTTCCGAACTGACCATTGCGGGTTTGCTCGGTCATTCGGCTCGGGGGGTAACCCAAGGTTACGTCCATCTTGATACGGCGCTCGTGGTGGCAGCGGATCGCGTCTCCGCTGAGATCGCACAAATGCTAGACGGTTCCGCAGCGTCTTTGCGCCGGAAAAGGACTTCCAAGAAGCCTGTTGCAACGTCAATAGCCGCCTGAACGGAGTGATGGCACGATCGGATTGGAGGGCGGATTTCTTTCGTTTCAGAGACCAAATGCAGCCTGTTCGTCGACGACCTGCTCGACAGCGAGGCCGCCACGATCGCCTGCGGCGAGGCCCATTTCAAAGCGCTGGCGGTTGGGGAGAACTCCGCTCGATTTATCAAGGCGACGAAGATCGCCGCCGTTTTGCCAAATTGTCTATGCCAAACTACCTCCACTGCACTTGTGCGCAGGAGTCTGTCTGGAGGCTCGTGCATGGTCAAACTTGCGTCGATCTCTCAAGCGCTCCTGGTGGCCGAGCATCTCAGCTTCAGCCGAGCGGCGCAGGTTCTGGGCATCCGGCAATCAGCCGTCAGCCGGCGGGTGCGGGCGCTGGAGGACAAGCTCGGCGTTTCCCTGTTCGAGCGCGATGCGAGTGGCGTCCGGCTGACAGAGGCTGGGCGCCGGTTTCTGGAGCGTTCGCGCTCGGCACTCGCCGAGATCGATCACGCCGTGAAGGGTGCCGGCAACGCAGGGCGCGGCGCGGAGGGTGCAATCCGGATCGGGATACTGTCGTCGCTGTCGGGTGGTTTCGCGCGTGAGCTGCTTCGCACCTATCGCGAAACGTACCCTGCGATCGCCATCGATGTCGTCGAGGGCTCCGCAAGCGAGCACCTCGCGCGTATCAACGAGCGGCTGCTCGACATCGCTTTTGTCACGGGGACGCTCTCGGTGCCGCACTGCGACACCGCCGTCCTATGGGAGGCGCGCGTCTTCGCTGTCCTGCCGGAGCGGCATCGCCTCGCCGACGAAGACAAGGTCGATTGGGAAGCGCTGAGGAACGAGCATTTCATCGTCAGCCGCGACGCACCGGGGCCGGTGATTCACGACTATGTCGTCCGGAGGGTGGCGGATCTCGGGTACAGTCCTTCGGTCGAGCGCTTTGACGTCGGCCGCGAGACCTTGATGCATCTGGTCGCACTGGGCTTCGGCATCAGCTTCATCAGCGAAGCGGGCACCGCAACCCGCTATCCCGAAGTGGGCTTCCGGCCTCTCGCGACTGCGGAGGATGTGCTGCCGTACAGCGCCGTCTGGTTGCCGGGCAACGACAATCCGGCGTTCAGGCGCTTCCTCAGCCTGGCTCGGTCGATGGCCTTGGTCCAGCCGGCTCCAGTGGCGTCTCAGGCGGCTTCCTGACATTCCGCATCTTGGCGAAGGCGCGGTCGCCGGCGATGAAGCGCGCCAACATGGGCGCGATCAGCTTGGCTGGTTCACTGACCGGCCGTCCGGTTTCGCGGCCGAGTGCCGCGGCATAAGCAATGAGGTCACGATGCACCGCCGCGGGAAGTTCGATCGTGAGCTTTACCGGCTTGTCGTCCGGGATAGCGCCGAGCTTCAATTTTGCCATGAGCACCTCCTCAACCGCGATAAGGTTCGAGAACGAGATCGTGTGTCACCATCACTCGGACCGGAAATCCCGGCCTGACGGTGATTGTCGGCTGGACGTTCAGCGATCGCCCGACGACCTAGA
>JAJZZR010000047.1 GCA_021797465.1 Pseudomonadota bacterium
CGGTCCGTTTCCGGCGATGACGCGCGATGCGGTTCCAACACCGACACCCGCCAATTTCGCTACGTCTTTAATGGTCGCCATGCGGCGATACTAGCAGAACCGCCTGCAATACAACATGGATATTAGTCTCTTACCACTTCACTCTTGACCGAAATGGCTAAGATTTCGCTACATCGAGGCTGCCAGAGTCGGAACGATGCGCAGTTCCGTGATCGAGCAGGCGGCGGCGATTGCGGCGCGGCCGAGGCGGGTGAGGTAGTAGCGGTAAGGAGCCGTAACTCAATAACAGCACCAGTTCTACCGTGGGAATGCTGGAATTGGTCCTGCGTCTACCCAGAATATGGTGCTGTTAATAATTTCCGCCGCCTAAGTGCCGGCGACACGTTTGATGACTCCGAGGTAACGCAGGCGACGAAGTTGACGGGAGAGGACGGCAGGGGAAAGGTCGGGAAGCAGGTCGATCAGGTCGGCGCGGCGCACGCCGTGGATATTGAACTCGGGGCGCTGCAGGGCACGCAGCAGTTGCTGCTCGGTTCGCTTGAAGAAGTTCAGTCCCTTGATTGGACGGTCCGCCTCGCGCTGCTCCTCGGTCGATCGATCGAGCGCCCGAATCCCGGCGGTGTGATCGTCGATGGCGGAGAGAAACTCCAGGTACCTGCGGTTGCAGCCGAGGAGGATTTCGCGCAGGTCGATGAGGCTGTAGATCGACTTCTTCAAGGGTGCCAGTTCACGGGTGCTTGGCCCATCGCGGTGTTCCACCTTGCGGTGGTGCTTGAAAAAAAGGACACGTTGTTGACGGTGGTCTCGATCCTGAGCACCAGACCGACCTTGTCGTACATCTTCACCTGCGCCTGCCAGAGACGATGCTTGATGCAGGTGCCCTGGATACGGGTCGCGAAACGCGAGCCGACCTCCTGGGCAAGCTGGGGAGTGATCTTTTTGCCGAGGAAGGTGGCGACCTGCTCGGCCTTGACCGCCAGCACCGACTCGCGGGAGAGCTGTTCGTACAGGGGCGCCAGTGCCTCGCGCGAGCGGAATACCAGGTCGGTGGAGTACTCGGCCTGCATGATGCTCCAGTGATATCGCTGGCCGAAGGTCTTCTCGACCGGACAGCACAGGTGCGCATAGCGATCGAGCACCCGGTGCAGCTGCTCGGGTTTCAAGGAGTCGGCGAGCTTCTGCGCCGTCTGCCAGTTCTCGATGCGCACGAAGGCGTTGTCGGCGAGGGTGTGGGCGATGCGCTTGGCTTTGAGCTTCTGCGCGAGCCAGCCATGGCCGTTGCAGTAGAACTGCAGTCGAAACGGGCACCAGGTCGGCACCCGCAGGTAGCACAGCCCCACCACCGGGTCCATGAAGTAGAAATAGTAGTGCAGGCACTTGCCCGTGTCGGGCTTGAGGAAAGTCTTGTGGCTCACCTTGTCGTGCCAGGGGTTGTAGCTCTGGCAGGCTTCCATCGCCGAGATCACGTGCACGAGCCCTGGATGATCCCCGCGCCGCTTGAGCACCTTCGCCACGATGTCCTCCTTGCGGATGTGGTCCTTGCGAATGTGCTCGATCTCGATGCCGGCCGCGGTGGCCAGCTCCTGCGCCCGCGCGCGGATCGCATCGCGCAGCGGCTCGGCAAAGCGCGGGTAGTCGAAGATCCGAATGCCCTTGCGAGAGAAACGCGGTCATGCCTTCCGCGTAGCACGCCTGCGGCAATGTGCCCGTCACCACCACTCGGTCGTAGCAGGACAGCACCCCGTGCAGCCGACTCTCATATCGTTCAACCAGCCCCTGCGCCATCGCTCACACCATCGCTTAGCTCGGCCATACAGTACCTCTTCCTGTTCGGTTCCGGCTATGCCGGCTTAGGGTTTATTGGAAGCGGATGGACGCCATGTTTGAAGCGAGTTTTCTCGCGGGAATCGCGTCCGGTTCGACTGTATGCGGATACATCCGCTGCTGCCGAAAGCGCCTGAGTCCGGGCCCGAAGGAGCTGCGATTTGTTCCGCCCCGGCACGCGCATCGAGTTTGCAAAGCGGGCGACGCTGATTTCGCTGTCAAAAGTGCCGGCCGGCATCGGCGGTGAGCGCAGCGGCCAAGATGGAGAGCATGACTGAGCGCAACGGGCGTTGTTCGCCTTTCCGACCGGCAATCGCGGCGCTCTGCGCGGTGCTGCGGAACATCAACGACTGACAGCCGAGCTGGTTGGGGCGGCGGCAAACCTGCCCGGATGGACAGTGGCCCGGGAGTCCCGTGCGAGGCAATGCGATGAGCGGCCCCTGCGCTCACGAACGTGTACCGAGAGCGCCGCGCCGAGAGCGCCGCGCGCCCCCGCGTGCCGAGACTGCGCCGCAGCGCAGATCATCAAACGCGGGAAGTCCAGGAGGCCCGGGCCGGGTGCGTAAATTCAAGTCAGCGCAAATCCGCTGTATTCGGCCGACACTGCCTGCGGAAATCCGGCGCGCTGACGATGTCGCGCGACTGGTTGTGGTAAAACAGCAACATTTACCGAGGCCCGCGCCGCAGTTGCCGGCGACCGTGGACACTGAAACGTCGGGATGCGCTGCGGGAGGGCTTGACAGCCCGCAACCTCAAACGTAGATTAAAGTGGAAGCGTTTCCACCGGCCGCTTCGGCGCGTCGTTGGCGGTGATCTGACTTGATCGAGGGGGATTTCAATGACTCAGAAGAAATTGGTCAAACGATTGAGGAACGCGTCCAAAAAGGATGCCCGACTCGGTGCACTGGGCCGCAATGCCTACGGTAAAATCGGCCTATCGGGGTTGGCGCTGGGCTCGCTCTCCTTGGGCGCAGGCGGTGTTGCGCACGCGCAGCAAGTTCCGACCCACAAGAACTCGGATCAGCCGGCGGTGCCGGCGAAGGCCGCCAAGGTCAAACGGCGCGGCTTCAAAGCGACGCCGATGGCCTCGCAGGGCATGCTTGCGCGCAATGGCGCGGGACTCTACGCGCAGAATACGGCGCGACCGGCGCCCGCCGTAGCCGCCGCCGCGACGAACGGACAATCCTCGGCGACCTCGCTGGCGCCGATCGTAGTCACGGGCATCCGCGGATCTCTGATGCGGTCGCTTGAGATCAAGCGCGAGTCGATCGGCGTGGTCGATGCGATCTCGGCTGAAACCATTGGCCAGTTCCCCGACTCCTCGGTCGGTGGCGCACTCGCGCACCTGCCGGGCGTCACCGTCAATCGCGGCTCGACTTTTGGAATCTCGGGGACGGCGACGGGTCTGCCGCAAGGCGTCAACGTCAACGGCTTTGGCGGATCATTCGACACGGTGCTGGTGAATGGCCGCCAGATCGCTTCCGGCAATGGGCAGAGCTTCGATTTCGCTTCTATCGGCGCCATGTATATCGGCCAGATCGACGTTCTGAAAACCCCCGACATGGCCTTGTCCTCGGGCAACATCGGCTCGGTGATCAACGTCAAGATGCTGACTCCTTTCGACAATCCGGGCATGCATGCCGGGGTGAACGTCGGGGAGACCGACTACACC